>JANNHO010000218.1:0-14759 GCA_031404435.1 Acidimicrobiaceae bacterium
ACACGTCGTCGCTGCTCGGCATGGGCGGGGGCGGGGCCGCGCTGCAACCCGATCTCGTCGGCAAGATCGCCAGCGCGCTCAAACACGGCGCACCGGCCACCGGGTACGGGCTCACCGAGACACATGGCATCGTCACCGCCAACTCCGCCCGGTCGTTCATCGCCAAGCCCGACTCGGCGGGCCCGGTCGTGCCCACCCTCGACGCGAAACTCGTCGACGACGACGGCAACGACCTCGCCCCCGGACCCGCCGTGATCGGGCAGCTGTGCGTGCGCGGTGCCGTGGTGATCAAGGGCTACCTGAACCGTCCCGAGGCCACCGCCGACGCGATCCGCGACGGCTGGTTCAACACCGGCGACATCGCCCGCATCGACGACGACGGCTTCGTCTACATCGTCGACCGCGCCAAGGACATGGTGCTGCGCGGCGGCGAGAACGTGTACTGCAGCGAGGTCGAGACCGCGATCTACCAACACGAAGCGGTCGCCGAAACTGCGGTGTTCGGCGTGCCCGACGAACGTCTCGGCGAGGCGGTTGGTGTCGCCATCGTGCTGCGCAACGGTGCCGAGTTGACCGCCGACGAACTGCGTGCATTCCTGGCGGAACGAATGGCCAAGTACAAGATCCCAGCCCACATCTGGTTTCTCGACGACCAACTCCCGCGCAATGCCAACGGCAAGTTCGTCAAAAGGGAACTGCGCGCCCAACTGCTCGGCAGCTGAACTGCCCGGTCCCCAACGACCGCGCCTCCCGTGCACGCCTCCCGCCGACCTGCTAGACCGGAGCAACGTTTGCAGTGCACTCGGCTCCAGATCCCTGGTCGCTCTCATTGTGATGAGCTGAAGGGATGTCGACCATGTACACGCTGCTCGGACCACTCGGGTGCTCGGTGTGAACGACGATGATCGGTGGATGCGTATCTCGGTCGCGTTCGCGCGTGAGGCGACCAAGTCGCCTGATGCACGATTGTGCTCGGCGTGCGTCGAAGTGCTTGCCGTCGATGGGGCTGGGATCACGATCATGGGCGGCGCCCAGGCGGGCCCGGTGTGCGTATCCGATCAACGGATGGCAGCTTTGGAGGACCTTCAGTTCACCCTTGGCGAAGGTCCGTGCCAGGACGCGTTCCGGTTGGATCGACCGGTGCACGCCCCTCATCTGGACGTTCACCCTGCGGGTCGGTGGCCATCGTTTGTTCAGCTTGCTCAAGCGACCGGGATCGGGGCGGTGTTTGCCTATCCGTTGACATCCGCGGGGGTGGGAGTAGGCGTGCTCACGCTCTATCAGGACCACCCGGGTGATCTGACCGCGACGCAGAACGATGACAGCATCGCGCTCGCCGACGTGCTCACCGAAACGGTGCTGAGCCTGCAAGATGCTGCGCCTGCCGGAACGCTGGCAGCCGGTTTGGATGACGCCGTCGCGTATCGCGCCGAGATCCACCAGGCATCGGGGATGGTGTCGATCCAGTTGCAGATCCCCGTCACTGTGGCGCTGGCGCGGATCCGCGCCTACGCTTTTTCGCAGAACCGACCGATCGCCGCCATTGCCGCCGACATCGTCACGCGCCGCCTGCGACTCGCCGACGATCGCCATGAACCACCGGAAGGGGCATAGCCCATGTCAGACACTGCTGAGCAACGAACGCTGCGTCGCCAGGCGCTCACTGCCACCACTTTTGTCGAGATCGTCGACACCCTTGTCGGCGACTTCGATGTCGTCGAGGTGCTCACCGTGCTGACATCTCGTTGCGTCGAACTGCTCGATGCCGCCGCCGCCGGGATCCTGCTCGCTGACGCGGACGGCCACCTGAGAGTGATCGGTGCATCGACCGAGCAGATCGAACTGCTCGAACTGTTCCAGATCCAAAATGATCAGGGCCCGTGCCTCGACTGCTTCCGCACCGGAGCCGTCGTCGCCAACACCGACCTTGAATCGGGGTCGCCGTGGCCGCAGTTCGCCGCCGAGAGCGTGTCGGGCGGCTTCCCGTCGGTGTGCGCGGTGCCACTCCGGTTGAAAGATTTCATCCTCGGTTGCCTCAACCTGTTCATGTCCGAAGCGGTTCCGCTCGCCGCCGGAGACATCGCTCTGGCCCAGGCGTTGGCCGATGTTGCCAGCATCGCCCTCGTGCAAGACCAAGCAAACCGTGACGCGGCCATCCGCGAAGGACAGTTGCAACACGCGCTCGACAGCCGTATCGCAATCGAACAAGCCAAGGGCGTAATCGCCGAACGTAGCGGGGTAGGCATGGATGAGGCGTTCTCACGCCTGCGCCACTACTCGCGAAACACCAACCAGGGGCTCACCGATGTCGCCGCGGGAGTCGTCGGTGGCACGATCGACATCGGCGCGCTGGTCGGCGAGCGCCGACGTCCCCAGGCCACGAAGCCACCGGCCACGAAACGACCTGATTGACCCAGCAGTCACGCTATTGATGGTGGGTGAACAAGGTGTCCATTCCCGGCAGAAGGAGTTCGCTCGTGCGTTGCTCCGGACCTAGGTTGCGCCCATTTGTCGGGAGTCGTCAAGACCGGCCACGCCAGTCCGCACAGCGGAATCCGGGGTCGGCCTGAGCGCACCCCATAACGCTACGGTGCGGCCTATGGCAACAGCACGTAACGGCACCTGCGAGATCTACTACGAGACCTTCGGCGACCCATCGCACCCTGCGTTGTTGATGGTCAACGGTCTCGGCAGCCAGTGCATCAACTTCGACGCCGAGTGGTGCGCAATGTTTGTCGCCGCTGGACTCTTCGTGATCCGCTTCGACAACCGCGACGTCGGGTTGTCCACCTCGTTCGAATCGGCCCCCACCGGCGAGCACGGCGAGTCGTACCTCGTCGGCGACATGGCCCGCGACGCCGTCGCCGTGCTCGATGCCGAAGGCATCACACACGCGCATGTGCTCGGCGTGTCGATGGGCGGGATGATCGTGCAGACCCTCGCCATTGAGTACCCGCACCGGTTGCGATCGGTGACGTCGGTGATGTCCACCACCGGCGAGCCCGACTTCGGCCAACCGACGCCGGAGGCATTCGCGCTACTGACCGGCCCACCGGCGACCGATCGTGAGAGCTACATCGCCAACCACATTGCGGGCCAGCGCGAGTGGGGCAGCCCAGCGTTCGTCGACGAAGAACGGTGGCGGGCGTTCGCCGGGCGGGCCTTCGACCGGGCGTTCACCCCGTCGGGCACCACCCGCCAGTTCCTGGCCATCCGCGCCAGCGGCCCGCGCGCCGAAGCGCTCCGCTCCGTCTCGGTGCCCGTGCTGGTCATCCACGGCGATGCCGACACCCTGATCGACAGCAGCGGCGGCCGACGCACCGCCGAACTGGTGCCCGGTGCCCGATTCGAACTGGTCGACGGGATGGGCCACGACTACCCGCCGCGACAGTGGCAGATGCTGGCCGACCTCGTCACCAGGTTCACCCACACCGTCGATTCACAAGCAGCGAGATGAACAGTGGCAGCGACATGAACATCGACGGCGTCATGGACATCGACGGCATCGACGCCCTGATCCGTTCCCGCCGGACCAGCATGCTGGTCGACAAGTCACGCCCGGTCCCCCACGACCTGGTCGAGCGGCTCTGCGCCCTCGCGCAATGGGCCCCGAACCACAAACGCACGTGGCCGTGGCGCTTCGCGGTGGTGGAAGGCGACGCCAGGGCCACCCTCGGCGAGGTGATCGCCGATGCGATGCACGCCCACGGTGACCCGCCCGAGAAGGTCGCGAAGGCACGAACCAAATACCTCCGCACACCAATGACAATCGTGGTCGGCTCCGCGCCGGGCGACTCCCCGCTGCGGACCGCAGAGAACCGCGACTCGGTCGCGGCCGGCATTCAAAACCTGATGCTGGCCGCCACTGCCGCCGGGCTCTCCACGTACTGGGGATCGTGCCCGAAAGGTGCCAACGACCCGGTCGCCACGTTCTGCTCGTTCGAGCCCGACACCCACATCACCTCGCTGATCTATTGCGGATGGGCGTCGAGCACGGTTGCCGCGCCCAATCGACCGGCACCACCGATCACGTTCGTGAGCTGACCCAGTCGGGCTGAAGTGATGCTTCAGCTGCCCGGGGTGCGCAATTCGGTGATGTCCATCTGATCGGGCTCGCACCCGAACGCGATGATCAACTTGGAGAAGCCGTGGAACAGGGCCAACCCGATCCCGAGCTCGACCAGTTCCGCTTCGGTGAGCTCCGCCTCGATCTGCGCCTGTTGTTCAACTGATGGGCGGCCGTCGGCGGCGAAGAACGCGTCGGCGAACACGAGCGCTGCTTTGATCCGCGGCTCGAGCGACGAGTCGGCATGGGCGTCATCGACCTGCGCGGCGGTCGCCTCGTCGAACCCCTGCTGCTTCGCGACCGCGAAGCGGACGTTGCGTCAATACCCGCAATCGGTGATGCGGGCATTGCGCAGGCGCACTGCCTCCTTCGTCGAGTGGTCGACCACCCCGCGCGACCAGAACTCGCCGTAGAGCGCCGAGAACGCTCGGGCCAGGTCGGGTTGATGGGCCAGGATCGTGCCGAACTGCGCCGGCGCACCATCAACCGCACTGGGCAACCGGGGGATGGTCGACATCAGGACACGCCCTTTCCGAGGGGTACGTTCAAGCCCACGCCCATATCAACCTCTGCACCGGCCTCGATCTTGGCCTCGATCTCGGGCTCGATCTCGGGCTCGATCTCGGGCTGGGCCTCGAAGACTCGGTTGAACTTGGTGAATCCATCGACGAGGGCCAGGTGGAACATGATGGCCACCAAGTCGGCCGGCGCATAGTGCTGCGACAACGCCCCGATCATCGAGTCGTCGATCGCGTGCGCGTCGAGCAGGAACTGCTCGGTCACCGCCAACACCGCCCGTTCGCCGTCGCTGAGCGTCCCGAATCCATCGAGTGTTCCATGCCCGTTCACGATCTGCTCGACACGTGCGGTGATCAGCGCAGCACTCCGCCCGGGGGCGCCGGCCCGGGCATCACGGCGGAGCGGACCCACCAACGCCGCCAACGACGGTCGCGCCGCCAACAGTTCAGCCATCGAACGACGGCCGGCCACCCAGCTCATCGCACGCTCTCCGCCACCGCAAGCTGCTCCAACACGTGCCGCCAACCCTCGCCCAGCACCTCGTCGGCGGCGGGTGCGCTGGAATGTTCGAGCCCGGTCACTCGCGCAAACGCCTGCTGTAGCAATGCGATCGCGACCACATCGCCGATGGCCAGCGATTCGGTCAGCGAGTTGTCGAGGATGGCCATCGCCGAATCCACGTCGGCCAGCGAACTGTACGCTCCGCTCGCACCGACGGCCGCGATCGCCCGGTCGAGGTACGAAGCGCCCGGAGCAGCAGTCACCGCCGCAGCTTCGCGCAGTGCCGCAACGGGATCACCAGCGAGCCACTGCACCAGCGCCGAGGCTGCACCGGCAAACGGAAACGTCCGGACCTCCGCGGAGAGGCTTTCGATCGCCGCCACCGCCTCATCGACCATGCCGAGCTGAGCACACGCGATCGCTCGGATCACGGTGGCTTCGAAGTGTCCGGTGCCTCTCGTCACCATGTCGTCTTCGGCGCGACCGATCGTGTCGAGAGCAACGCGGGCGTCGCCTGCGTGCATGGCCGCCCCGGCCACGGCAACAAGCGGGAGCGGTCCAGCAGGGGAAGCGTCGGCCAGAGCCAGCAGCTCCTCGGCGGTTCGCAGTCGCGCAACCGTGCGTCCGAGCGCAACCTGCACACGGATCAACGCGGAGAGCGCCTGCACCATCCCGAAGGTGTCGCCAAGCCGGCGGAACCGGTTGCGGGCCTGCTCGGCATGACCCAACGCATCGGTGAGGCGTCCCGACCACAGGCGCAGGTCGGCCATCAGTGTCTGCATCATCGCGCCCGCCCAATCGTCACCGCGTTGATCCGCTTCGGCACCGACGATCACGGCCAGATCTTCGGCCTCACCGAATCGGCGTTGGAAGAAACGGACGAACGCGAGCAGACCGAATGCCCAGCCGACACCGTTGCGGTCGCCGAGGCGCTCGAGGGTGTCCGCGGCGCGATGCAACCGCTCATCGGCCAACTCCAACTCCCCGGCGAGGAACGCAAGCCAGGCTCGGTGCTGCTCGACGTAGGCCCGGCCGCGCTCGTCATCGAGTGTGGCGTACACGGCGTCGGCTTCGCCGAGAAACCACTCGGCGTCGACCAGCGAGCCGCCGAACAATTCCATGAATCCGCGCTGACGCAGCGCGTCGGCGAGTTGCTCGACATCTCCGGCGGCGCGGAGCAACTCGATGCTCGATCCGAGTTCGGCGCGGGCCTCGGCCTGATCGCCATGCAGGTGATGCAAGAACCCGAGAGCCTTGCGCGCCGATCCCTCCAGCACCGTGTCGCGGCGTGCGACCGCATCGGCGAGCACGATGTCGATGTCGACCCTGGCGCGCTGGTAGTCGCGCAGCTCGGTGAGCCCGGCGCACCGGGCGAGCATCAGTCGCATCCGCTCGAGCGACGTGGATTTCGACTTGTTCGAGTCGGCGGCCAGCAGGCCGATCGCGCGGGTGGTGTGGCGCACGAGGAGCCGCTGGCTGCCTGTCTGGCGGGCCCGGTCGATGGCCGCGTCGAGGAATCTCAACGCGTCGTCGCTGATCGTCGCCGGCACCATGGCAACGGGGCCGATCTCGTGCACGAGCTCGGCCGCCGTCGCCGAGTGGTGGGCCAGATCGTCGAGCGCGTTCGGGGTGTGCTCGGCCATCGATGCCGCGACCCCTGCGTGACGCTGAGCGCGCGACGCCTTGGTCAGGCGTTGATATGCCGTCTCGCGCACCGAGTCGCTGCGGAACCGCCACTTCTGACCGTCGACTTCCAAGAAGCCCTTGGCCTCCAAGCTGGCCAGCAGCGAACGATCGAAGTCTTGCTTCATCGCCGCAGCAAACCGGCCGAGCCCGGCAATGCTGCCGGTGAGGCCAAGCGTTGCGGCGTTGTCGAGCGCGCGTCGCTCCAACATCGGCAGCTGGTCGAGGCGAGCAGCGATGAGCGCGCGCAACGACTCCGGGAGCTCGCTCGCCAACCCTTCCTCGGCAACCACACTCGCGAGTTGCTGCAAGAACAGCGGGTTCCCGCCGCTGCGATCGAACAACGTGCCGAGGAAGCGCCGATCGGTCACCCCCCGGTCGGTCAGCTCGCCGAGCAACTCCAGCGCAAGCTCGTCGCTATCGACACGCGTGAGCGGGTGGACCACCATCGACACGACGCTGATCCGGTCGCTGCTGGGCGGCCACTCGACATCGCCGCCGGGCCTCATTGAGGTGATCAGCATGAACGGTTGCCGGGTGATCGAAACGGCGAGATGGCCGAGCAGGTCGATCACCACCACCTGATCGGCACTCTGCAGATCGTCGATCCACAGCACCAGCGGCCCTTTGCTTGCGTGGGCTTCAACCATCCTGGCAATGGTGGTGTGGATGGCGTCACGGCGACAGACGGCGTCGTGGCGATCGAGGTCGGATTCGTAGCCGAGGAGGTGCAGGAACACCTCGACGAATCGGTCGGCGTCGGAGGGGTCGGCAGCCAACGCTCGTGCCGCCTTGGTCCGCACGATCGGGCGAAGCTCGTCGATCGCCATCAACGGATCAATCTCGAAATGGTCGATGAGCGCACCGGCGACCGGCGACCAGACGTTGGTGACACCGTAGGGAACGCACACGCCCTCCAGAACCGTCGCCCCCGCCAGGCCGCCCGCTTGGGCCGCCTCGCCCGGATCAGGGTTGTGCGGGGTCGCCAGCAGTTCGTCGACCAACCGGGTCTTTCCTACCCCACTCTCTCCGCTGATGTTCAGCAGCAGGCTGCGACGCTCGCGCATGGCCAGATTGGCGGCGGCACGCGCCAGCGTCAACTCGGATTCCCGACCAACCAGGCGAAGGTCGGTTCGTCGCTGCCGTGATCCGGGCGGCGCCAACACGTCGAGCGCAACCCAGGTGACGATCGAGTGTTCGCGCCCACGCGGTTGCAGCTCGGTCGGTGCGCCGTACTCGATAGCGCCTCGCGTTTGGGCGTACGTCGCCTCTCCCACGAGCACGCCACCGGGCGGGGCTTCTTCCTGCAAACGCGACGCCGTGTTCACAACATCGCCCATCGCGGTGTAGTCGGTTCCGGCCAGCGTGCCGACCAACACCTCGCCAGTGTTGATCCCAATCCGCATCCGCAGCGGCAGATCGAGGTTCGACCGGGCGACGAACTCGCCAAGGGACCGTTGCATCCGCAGCGCGGCCCGGACCGCCCGTTCGGCATCATCTTCATGGGCAACCGGCGCTCCGAACAGCGCCAGAATCCCGTCACCCAGCAACTTGTCGACCCGTCCGCCGAAGGCAACCACATCGTCGACGAGACGCTCGAACGCGTTGTCGACGAGCCGCTTGAGTTGCTCCGGGTCGAGGTGCTCGGCGAGCGTGGTGAAGCCGACGACGTCGCCGAACAGCACGGTGACGATCCGTCGCTCCTCGGCCAGGGTGGCCACGACCGCGCGGCCACACGACGAGCAGAACCTGGCGTCGGCCGCCAACGGAACCGCACACGACGGGCACTGGGTCACCCGATCAGCGTAGGACAACGCGCTGTCCCGATCGAGCACGGCTTTCCAAAGCGCTCAAATCCGCAGGCCCGGAGATCGCTTTGGCCGGGGATCCGCGTTCGTTCTGCGGTCGCGCCGCGCTACAACTGCTGCCATGACGCTGCCTCCTCCGCGAACGCCTGGGTCTGCGACCTGGCCGGCGCCCGGACGCAGCCCCACGCCGGAGCCTCGCACCGACCCACGGCCCGAGGCGGACACCGTCGTTTCCCCCAAGGCGGGCGACCGGACTGGTGATGTGGCGGGCGACAGCGACGATCCGGTGGGCATCGGGTCGAGAACGATCACGGTGCGGGCCACAGCGGCTGGCACATTCGACGCAACGAAGGTGTACGGAACTGGCGACGGCCAGGTCCGCCCCTCGACGGTGTCACTGTGTCGTTCCAGGCCCGCCGATTCACCGCGATCATGGGTCCGTCGGGCTCGGGCAAGAGCACCCTCATGCATTGCCTCGCCGGGCTCGATTCGCTCACCAGCGGATCGGTCCACATCGGTCACATGTCGCTCGCTTCGCTGACCGACAAACAGCGCACCGTGCTGCGGCGCACCGCGGTCGGCTTCATCTTTCAGGCCTACAACCTCGTGCCCACCCTCACCGCCTTCGAAAACATCACACTGCCGCTCCTGCTCGGTGGGAGCACCGGCGACCAGCAGTGGATCGACCGGGTGATCAACGCCGTCGGCCTTCGTTCGCGCCTCACCCATCGCCCGAGCGAACTGTCGGGCGGGCAGCAACAACGGGTGGCGGTGGCCCGGGCGCTGGCCAGCAAGCCAACGATCATCTTCGCCGACGAACCGACCGGCAACCTCGACAGACGCGCCGGCCGCGAGATCCTCGAGTTCATGCGCGTTGCGGTCAAGGAGTTCGGCCAGACGATCGTGATGGTCACCCACGATCCGGTCGCGGCGAGCTATGCCGACCGCGTCATCTTCCTGGCCGACGGACGCATCGTCGACGAGATGGCCAACCCGACTGCCGCCGCTGTCCTCGACCGGCTGAAACGGTTCGGGGACTAGCGCATCGTGTTCGCCATTGCGATGAAGAACACCCGTGCCCGCTCAGGGCGCCTGATGCTGACCGCGTTGGCGGTGATCGCCGGGTGCTCGTTCCTGGCCGGCGTGCTGGTGTTCACCGACACCATCCGGTCGAGCTTCGACCGGCTGTTCACCAACGCGTACGCCGAGACGGACGCGTTCGTCCGGTCGGCAAACGTGATCGAAGGCAACCGCGGCATCGAGAGCCGCGACCGCATCAGCGTCGATGTCGTCGACGAGGTCCGCGCCATCCCCGGCGTACGCGAAGCCGTCGGCGACGTGCAAGGGCTCGCCCAGATCTCGACCGTCGATGGCGGGGTCGTCGGCCAGGACGGGCCACCGAAGTTCGGTGGTGCCTTCATCGGTTCGGCCAGCTCACCATGGAGCATCGCCGAGGGCCGCCGCGCCGAGGGAGCCACGGAAGTCGTGATCGATCGCCGCTCCGCCAAGGATGGCAGTGTCGCTGTCGGCGACGGTGTCGACATCACTACTACCAAGGTCGGTGTCCGCCGTTTCACCGTGGTCGGCATCGCCACTTTTGCCGGTACTGACACCTCGGGGGCCGCCACCTGGGCGCTGTTCGATCTCGTTACGGCCTCGGAGTTCGTCGTCGGTGACGCTGCGATGATCGACTCCGTTGTGGTCGTCGGCGACGGATCGGTGAGCGACGCAGCGCTCGCCGATGTGATCGGGCAACGGTTCGTCGACCGCGACATCGAAGTGCTCACCGGCGCCGAGATCACCGAGGAGAACCAAAGCGCGCTCGCCGACGGGCTGCGCTTCTTCACGATCTTTCTCACCATCTTCGCCGCCATCTCGCTGTTCATCAGTTGCTTCATCATCTTCAACGTGTTCAGCATCAGCGCCACGCAACGCCAGCAGGAAAATGCGCTCCTACGGGCGATCGGCGCGAGTCGTTCCCAGGTGACCCGGGTGCTGTTCGCCGAAGCACTCGCAGTCGGCATCGTCGGCGGGCTGGCCGGGTTCGTCGGTGGGCTTGCACTCGCAACCTCAATCGTGGCGCTCCTACGCGCCACCGGGTTCGGACCCTCCGACACCCCACTCGTCGTCAACCTGTCAGCCTTCGCGGTCACACTGATCGTCGGGGTGTTCGTCACCTTGGTCTGCGCGGTGGTGCCATCGATTCGAGCGGGGCGTGTGCCCCCATTGGCAGCGATGCGCGACGTCGCCGTTGATCGCTCATCGGTCAGTCGACCGCGGCTGATGGTTGGTTTCGCCCTTGCGGCTGTCGCCGCCGGCGGGACGGCACTCGGCCTCAGCGCCGACGCCCTCTGGCTCGGGCCAGGCATCATCGGGTTGTTCGCCTCCGTGGTGGCGCTCGGTCCACTGGTCTCGGGACCGTTCTCGAGGGGGGTGGTGAAACCGATCCTCGGGCAGCGCCGAGTCACCACCGAGATTGCCGGGCGCAACGCCGCCAACAACCCGAAGCGAACCTCGCTCACCGCCGGCGCGCTGGCCATCGGGCTGGCACTCGTGATCGGGGTGGCCACCCTCGGGTCCTCGATCAAGAGCTCGATCCGCGTCTCCATCGGCGAGCAATTCACCGGCGATTTCGCGGTCAGCCCCAGCGATAGCAACGGATTTGTCGGGTTGCCGGTCGCCCTCGTCGATGAGCTGAACATGCTTGCCGAAGTACAGGATGCCGTCGGCATCGGCATCGTCTCGATTCGGCTGTTGGAGCAGGGCCAGCCCGCAGCAAAGACCGTTCTCACGGTCGACCCGCAGCGGGCCGAGGGCCTGTTCGACCTGCCGTTCGTCGCCGGGGGATGGCGCGAGCTGAACAACGAGGCCATCTTGATGTCCACTGACAAAGCCACGCGCGACGGGCTGGTGATCGGCAATGACGTCACGGCGGTGTTGCAGGACGGGACGGCACGGACCCTCGAGGTGGTCGGCCTGTTCGACTCGGAGGACTTCGGAAATCTGATCGTCAGCCGCGATCTGCTGCAGGGCCAAACCTCCGATCTGTTCGACCTGCAGGTCCTGGTCCAATCCGCTCCAGGCCTCGATGCGGCACGCGCCGAGGCAGCCATCCGCACCGTCACCGACCGGTACCCCACCAGCACGGTGCAGACGCGTAACGAGTTCATCGACGCCCAGGCCGCCCAGGTCGATCCGTTGTTGAACTTCATCTACGCGTTGCTGCTGTTGTCGATCCTGATCGCCGTGGTCGGCATCGTCATCACGCTGTGGCTCGCCGTTCTCGAGCGCCGTCGCGAACTCGGTCTCGTCCGCGCGATCGGGATGACCCGCGGCCAGACGGCATCGAGCACCATCGTCGAGGCAATGATCACGGCGATGCTCGGGGCGCTGATGGGGACCGCCCTGGGGCTGGCGCTCGGATGGATCGTGGTCACTGCGCTTACCGACGAGGGACTCAACACGTTCAGTGTCTCGGCCACCGCAGTTGTCGTGTTCGTCGTCATCTCGCTCGTCATGGCGCTACTGGCATCGGTGCTGCCCGCCTGGAAGGCTGCCCGCTCCGACATCCTGCACGCAATCGCCACCACCTGAGCGAACCGGGCATGATGACCTCGATGGGCCCGCACCAACTCACCACGGAAGCACTCGATTTCCTGACCGACCGTCACCTTGCGACGCTCACCACCATGCGCGCCGACACCAGCCCGCACGTCGTGGCGATCGGATTCACCTACGACCACGAGCGTACGTTGGTGCGGGTGATCACGTTCGCGTCGTCGACAAAGGTGCGCAACGCCACCAGCGGTGGTCGCGCCGCGGTGTGCCAGGTAGACGGGGCACGTTGGATCACCCTGGAGGGAACGGTGCGAGCCACCAGCGACCCCGCCGACGTTGCCGCAGCCGTACAGCGCTACGCCGATCGGTACAGCAGCCCCAAGCCACGCCCCGACCGGGTGGTGATCGAGATCGCAGTCGATCGCGTGCTTGCCAGCGCGCGGTTACTCACACGCGACGATGCCCACACAACGACCCAGGAGCGAGAATGACCCCATCATGACCAGCGGCACCGCAAACTCATCTGCTCCCGTTCGGTTGGCCACCAAGCTCGGTATCACCGGCGGGGTGATCTTCACGGTGCGTCACGAGCCGCCTGAGTTCGCCGACCTCCTCGGTGACATCGGCACAGCAGTCTGGCAGCGGTCGTTGCTCGCCCCGATCGACGTGGTCGTCACGTTCCACCGCCAGCGACCAACGCTGCTCGCCGAGTGGCCCAAGCTGACCGCGGCAGCCGAACCCAACGGTGCGGTATGGGTGGCCTGGCCGAAGGCCACGTCGGGAGTGGCCACCGACATCACCGAAGATGTGCTGCGGGCGGTGTTGTTGAGGACCGGTTGGGTCGACAACAAGGTGTGCTCGATCAATGAGGTGTGGAGCGGCATGCGATTCGTGCAGCGCAAGGTGCTTCGCCGTCCCCGCGACAACAAACGGCGTTCGTGAACGTCAGCCGGGCAGATCTGGTCGGCCGGCACCGCTCAGCCCGCCCGACGATCGTTGCGCCGCCATGGCAGTTCGCTGAGGTACTGCGCTGCCGCCGGGTGAGGGTCCATCGGCCGTGGCGCCGTGACGTGAGCAATCGGCGCGGCGAACGGCGAATGGTTCACCTGGCACCCCGGGCACCAATAGAGCAACTGGGCGTGCTCGCCTGAACGGCAGACGTGAATCGTGTCGCCACACCGCCTGCACGGCTGCCCGTTGCGGCCATACACCTCCAGGCCTGCACCGGTCGCAGCCACAACCCCCGGGAGCTCGAAACCCGGGGGCACAAATGCGGTTGGGACAGTGTCGCCGCCCCGCACATGTGCCCGCACGAGCCGAGCTGCGACCTCGACGAGACGGGCGCACTCGGGGCCATCGAGCGACGCCACCGGAGCGAACGGGTGCAGCTGATACGCCCACAGGCTCTCGCTGCGGTAGACGTTGCCGAGGCTGCGCACCACGTGCTCATCGAGCAGTGCCTCGGCAATCGGGGCCTGTTGATCGTGGTAGTGGTACAGGCGATTGATGCTCTCGTCGAGATCGGCGTCCGTTCGGCACACATCGGCGCCGAGTGGCCCGATGCCGGGGTGACGCGACCGGTCGTAGCGCCGATAGGTCTCGACGACCGCGCCACCAAAACACACTGCGATCCAGGCATCGGTATGGATCTCGGCGCGTACCTGGGCGACGGTGCCTCGCCAGTTCTCGCCATGGCGATACAGGTGCCAGGTGCCCTTGCGGCGGAGTTGGGTGTGCAGCACGAGTCCGTCGTCCCACACCACGTCGAGTTCACGGCCACGCCCTTCGACGCGTTCGACCACCCGTCCAACAGCAGGATGCGGGCCGACGAGGCCCGGCGCAGCGAACCTGATCAGCGACCTGCCAACCAGGCCCGTTCGCAGCGCGGCGGCTGCCCGATGGGGGTGTGCACCCTCAGACACATCCCCAAATGTAGTGGACCCGATCACCCCGGCTGGCGATACCCCTCACCCGTCGAGCGGGTAGCGTTCAGATGTGGTCGGAGCAGATGGAGACGAGCCCGTGGGCCGCGACAACGGCGCAGCGGAAGCCCCCGTCGACCTGGGGCCGGATGATGGGCCGGCGCTAATCGCCAACGCGCAGCGTCGTCATGGCACCCTCGGTGGTGTGGTTGCGGCCGGCATGTTCGGGCTCGATCAGGCCCTCGGGCGACGGGTCAAGCAGGAAACCCAGGTCGTCGTCGCGGCTCCCACCGAGCCCGTCGACATCGACGCCGACGGCATTGCCATCGCGGTCGACGACACCACCTCGATCGTCGTGCCGGCGCAACAGCGCTCCACACTCAAGATCCCGGCCCGACGCCGTTCGCGCCGATGACCAGCGTCGGGCCTCCCATGTCGCTGCGTCCGGCGAGAGGTTTCCCCACGACACCGCGACGGCCGACACGGGCTGCGCTCGGGGCATCGTTGTTGATGGTCATTGCAATTGGCGCTGGCGGCGCACCGGCGCGTTCGGTCCAGGCAACACCCGCCACCGCCGAGCGCACCACCCGGCTCACTGAACTGCTCGACACCGCGCCATCGCCGTCCTCATCGATCACGATCGAAGCCGTCACCGGGAACACGTCGGCGGCGCGCCGGCAGGTGATCGCCGCCGGCGGCATC
>JANNHO010000219.1:0-1742 GCA_031404435.1 Acidimicrobiaceae bacterium
CGTCGCTTGCCGCTCGCAAATCCTGCCCTGTCACCGGCAACCGTTTCCTGGCCGACTGGAATCAAACTGCCCGCGATAGGCCAACCCATGATGCTTGTATCCACTGCGACCTCTGTGTGGAGGCTTGCCCCACCGAAGCGATCACCGAATCGAAGTTGTTCGAGTTCAGTTTCACCAACCGCAAAGACGCGATCTACACCAAAGATGAACTCGTCGTCGATGATTCGGGCAAGGCCAAGCGGCTCGCCTGGGAGGACTGGCGTGACGGTGAAGACGAGTTCACGAGCGGCTGGATGCGGGCCACGTCGCCGTCGGGCGATTTCGACTTCGTCGGTGAGATCGGTTGGAGCAACGAGCTCGGCTACGGGGTCCGCGCCCCCGAGGCCGATCAGGCAACCGCCGACCAGCCGGCAGCCGATGCCAGCGTCAAGACCGTGAAGACCATCTCGCGTGGTGGCGAGGCGCATCACTGATGGAGCTGTTCGTCTTCATCTGTGCGTCGGCGATGATCCTAGCCGGCGCCGTCGGGGTGCTCGTGCGCAACAACCCGGTGCACGCCGCCCTCAGCCTCGTGCTCACGCTGTTTGGCGTGGCCGTGATGTTCGTCTCGCTCGAGGCGCACTTCCTGGCCGCGGTCCAGGTGATCGTGTACGCCGGGGCGATCGTGGTGCTGTTCTTGTTCGTGATCATGCTGCTCGGAGTCGATCGCTCCGAGAACCTGCAGATCGAGCCGATCCCGGTCCAGCGCCCCTTGGCGGTGATCGTCGGCGGCAGCCTCGCGGGCATCCTCATCGCGGCCATCGTGCAGGCCCGCTCGGCGGTGCAGTCCTCCACCGGGGCGGGGCTCGACAACGCCACCGTCACCGGCGACCACGACAGCAACGTTCGCCAGATTGCGCGCAGCTTGTTCAGTGATTACGTGTTCGCTTTCGAGTTGGTCTCGGTGCTGCTGGTCATCGCTGTCGTTGGCACGGTGATGTTGTCGCGCCGCCGCCCGGCCCGACTGGACGCCGGCAAATTGGGTACGGGCAACGTGGAGGCGGGCAAGTGATCGCTCTCGCGCAACCGACCACGACGTGGTACCTGGTGCTCGCCGCGATGGTGTTCAGCATCGGCACCGTTGGAGTGATGGTGCGGCGCAACCCGCTGGTGATGTTCATGTGCATCGAACTGATGCTCAACGCGGTCAACTTGAGCTTCGTCGCGCTGGCTCGCGACCTCGGCGACATCGGTGGCCAGACCACCGTGTTCTTCGTGATGGTCGTCGCCGCTGCCGAGGTGGTCGTCGGCCTTGGCATCATCGTGGCGATCCTTCGACGACGACCGAACGCAACGGCCGACGACATGTCGGAACTGAAGGGCTGATCCAATGGTCGACGCCGTCTGGCTCATCCCCGCGCTTCCGCTCGCCGGTTTCCTGATCGTGTTGCTGTTCGGCCGCAAGCTTGGCGAACCACGATCGGGGTACCTCGCCACCACCATGGTCGCTGCCGCGTTCGCGGTCACGGTCGGCGTGTTCTTCGACCTGCTGTCGAGATCGGCCGAGGAGCGTCGCCACGTTTCCACCCTGTTCAGTTGGGTGCCAGTCGGATCGCTGCAGGTAGACCTGGCGTTCCTGGCCGATCCGCTGAGCATCACGATGTGTCTCTTCGTGACCGGCATCGGCACGCTCATCCATCTCTATGCCGTTGGCTACATGCACGGTGACACCCGGTTCTCCAAGTTCTTTCTCTACCTCAACC
>JANNHO010000220.1:0-14120 GCA_031404435.1 Acidimicrobiaceae bacterium
ACGTCGGCAAGCGACGGCTCGCCCTTGTCGCCGGCGATCGCCTCACGTACCCGCTGTCGACCATCAAGTGCCCGACCCAACTGGTCGTAGTAACCAACCTTCACCGTCACGCCGCGATCGATCGTTCCTGCGCTCGGACTCAGCCGGCCCGCGACGAGGTCCAGCAGGGTCGACTTCCCTGCCCCGTTCGGGCCGACGATGCCCACGCGAGCACCGGGTTCCAACGCCAGCGACAGCGGAGCCAGTACGCGAGTGCCGTCGGGCCATGCGAACGACACGTCGACAAGCTCCAACCCCTTCGAGCCGAGCCGCTGCGACCCCATGGCCAGCGACAGTTCGCCAACCCGGGCTGGCGCATCAGGGCGAGCTTCGACGATTGCCGTCGCCGCGGCAATGCGGGCCTTGGGCTTGCTGGTGCGCGCCGGGGCACCTCGGCGCAGCCATGCCAGCTCGGTCTTGGCAAGGTTTCGGCGGCTCTGTTCTGCCGACTCGGCCAATGTCTCGCGTTCGGCTCGACCGTCGAGATAGGCGGCGTACCCCGATCCCGCGGTGGCCCCCGCAGGTACATGCAAGTAGGCCGCGCCGCGGTCGAGTTCGAGCACGCGGGTGGTCACCGAATCGAGCACGTGGCGGTCGTGAGTGACCATCACGAGTCCGCCGCGATAGTCGGTCAGCCACCGTTCGAGGAACGTGATCGCGTCGAGATCGAGGTGGTTGGTCGGTTCGTCGAGGATCAAGCAGTCGTGCTCAGCGGCGAGCAGGCGAGCCAACGCAACCCGCTTGCCCTGCCCACCCGACAACTCGTTCGTGTCGGCGTCGATCAGCGGTCCCATCCCGAGGCGCTCCAACATCGCTTCGCCCTGCCAGCCGTGCCCCACTGCATCGCGCACCGAGCCCGCGGGCAGGTGCGGCTGCTGGGCCAAGACGCCGACGCGCGCCCCTCGCCCCCAACGGACCACACCAATCTCGCCCGCCGGTGACGGCTGCGGATCGATCTCCCGGGCCAGCATCCGCAACAAGGTGGTCTTGCCGCATCCGTTGAGCCCGACCACACCGAGACGGTCGCCGTCGTTGACTGTGATCGATACACCAGCGAACAACGACCGGTTCGGTCGTGAGGCGGCAAGTCGGGAGGCGTCGATGAGGATCATGGGGTGCGGGGCAAGAGGAGCGACAGGACGCTTGCAAAAATGAACGTCGCCAGGCCCGGGTGGGCCTGGCGAGTGCTTCCCGGTGATGGGAACGTGTGGGCCGGGCAGGATTCGAACCTACGTAGGCGTTGCCGGCAGATTTACAGTCTGCTCCCTTTGGCCACTCGGGCACCGACCCCACTTGCGACGGACCACGCTACCGGCCGGCCGTGCACTCGGCCACCCACATTTCATCTGTGGAGAGACGCGGCTCCTGAGACATGTGGGTTCCCGAGACACGCACATGAGCCGCATACGATGGTGGCATGTCCAGTTTCGATGTGGTTTCAGAAGTCGACAAGCAAGAGGTCCGCAACGCAATCGATCAGGCACAGCGTGAGATCGCCAACCGGTTCGACTTCAAGAACACCGACTCCTCGATCGAGCAGGCCGACCTCGTGATCACCCTGCGCAGCGTCAGCACCGATCGACTCGCCGCCCTACGGCTTGTGCTGGAGGAGAAGTTGGTCAAGCGCGGCGTGTCACTGAAGGGCCTCGAACACGGAACGGTGGAGGAGGCCACGCACAACAGCGTTCGTCAGGTGACCACGATCAAGGTCGGCATCTCTAGCGAAAAGGCACGGGAGATCAATCGGATGATCAAAGAGAAGGGTCCCAAGAGTGTGAGCAGCCAGACCCAGGGCGATTCGGTGCGGGTGACAGGAAAGAAGCGGGACGACCTGCAGGCAGTGATGGCGATGTTGAAAGCAGCCGACCTCGAGATCCCACTGCAGTTCAACAACCTCCGCGACTGAACCGTCAGACGCCGGCGCAGCTCGTCTGGATGTCGGTGATTGCGGTCGTTGCCGCCGGGTCGCCCGCTGCTGACAGCTGATGAACACCGTAGGAACGAATCGCATTGATCGTGCACGACCGCACGTCGGTGGCGCGAGCTTCGACGTCGGCAACGGCATCAAGTTCCTCGGCAGCAAATCCCCATGGTGTCACGGGAACGTCGGTCATCGTGTCGGCTGTCAGCCCGGGGTCGCAGCTCTTCACCTCGACTTGGTCGACACCAACCGGCGTCACCGTGGTAAGCGACTCGACCGGGGCGAGGGCAGCCCACTGCTCGAACGCGGTCTGTAGCTTGTGTCGACTCGCCTCGTCGAGCGTCGAGATCGTCGACGTCATGCACGTTCCGGTCGAGCTGGAATCGAACACAGTTTCGTCACCGTTCCACACTGCGGCCGCGTTCCACGCCTCGGCATCATCGAGTCGCCCAGCAAGGACGTAGTACCACAAGCTCAACCCGTACATCTCGTCGCCGGCACCCGTGGCAACCGGCGAATCGCCGATGCCGCGGATTGCTTCGAGAACAGCCGCGTCACTGGCCACACCGTCGGTGATCAGCTCCGTGCGCGAGGCCATCTCGGCATACTCATCGGACTCGAAGACCCGGCTGGCAGGTTCACCGGCACCGACGATGATGTCGACCGGAAAGCTCCGGGTCAGGCCGCTCGCCTGGTCATCGGCGAGGACTTGCATCTCGGCGTTCATGTTTGCGAGTTGGCTCGCGGACGGGTCGACCACTGCCAACGCAACCGCGCGAGCGTCACCGTCGACGAGTGCCCGCAGACCGAGCCGTTCGCTTGGGCCGAGGGTGTCGAGCTTGTCCCCCCAGCTTGTGTGCTGATCGAGCAGGGCATGAGCAAGGGCATCGTCGAGATAGAACTCTCGCACCTCGACGTCGATGTCGCTCAGCTCGTAGATCGTGCCATCGGTGTGGTCGTAGAACACGGGACGGAACGCCGCTGCGTACGCCCCGACGGCCTCGAGATCTGCATCACCTTCGAGCAAACCGAGCGAACGCCACTGCGCGGCGAGATCGGCCGTGCCAGACCCAGTGCCGGTGCCAGACCCGGTGCCGGCGCCAGACCCGGTGCCAGATGCGGTGCCGAAGACGCTGGCGACGAGCTTGGATGCATATTCGCCAATCGGGAGCGCGGTGACGACCACCGACCGCTTCCACACCAGTTCGCGCTCGTTGGCAACCGCCTCGGCCAATGGCTTGACTTCGGCATCCCACCGCTTGTCGAGCACGTACTTCTTGCCGTAGAACGCTCCCGCACCGAGTAAACCCAGCACGACGACGAGCTTGAACAGGAACCGAATCGGGTGCCGCTTCTTGCGCTTCGTGACCGTTGCGGGGGCGAGGCCCGACTGACCGAGCAGTGCGTGGAAGTCGACCGGCTTGGTCGGGCGGGCAGCATCGGGCCGGCGTTCGATCTTGGCGAGTTGCAGCGACGGCAGCGGTGATGCCATCACCGTCGCATGTGGCGGGGAGGTCACCATCACGGGGGCACTGACCGGTCGCGACGCCGGCGCGGGAGCCGGTTCGTGCGGCGACATCGCGGACGTGACCACCGGGACTGACTCGGTCCCACCGATCACGAGTGCGGCGTTGACCGCCAACTCCGGGTTCTCGAGACTCGGGATGGTCTGCTCGACGATGAGGGGCAGTGACGGGAGCGGGTCGATGATATCCACGTCTTCAGAATCCAAGACGTCAGCAAGCGAGGCGGGCCGCCCCGAAGCGGAGGGGGCAGCGGCAGCCGTGGCGAGGGGCGACGGGGCCGGAGCGGGCGGGGCCGGGGCAACTGCGGCCGGGGGGGGCAGAACCGGAGCGGCCGGGGCTGCGGCAGGACTGGCGGGCGTCGGTGTCGCCACTGGGGTCGGAGCCGCAGCAGTGGCCGCCGGCGCTGACGACGCGGCGAGCAGCGCAGCAGCCACAGCAGCCATCTCCTCGTTCTGACGACGGGCCTCGCGCTCGAGCTCCTCGGGGGTCGCTGCCTGATTGGCCAGTTCAACGATGAGCGACTGCAGGTCGCTGTCGGTCTGGTACTCGCGATGGTCCTCGTCGGTGGTCAGACCGGTGAGCGATTCCCAGTCGATCGGCTGCACCGGGCCAAGCTCTGCCGCGGCTCGCACGGCGACCGCAGTAGCCGTCGGCGGGCCCGCCGCGGCCTGGCGATCGCTCCCACGTCGCTTGAAATCGAACTTGACCGGCGTGTCGGGGTGATCTTGCGTGGCAAGGCCGTGACCCGTCGGGTGGTTGTCGTTATCGGTGCTGTCCAACACGCCCGAGATATCGGCAGAATTTCCGGTGTGCTTGAGCGACTTGACGAAGTCCGATCAGTCCTCGGTCGGGGCCTCGGCGGCGCGGCGTTGCAATTCACTCACCACGCTGGCGTCGGCGAGAGTGCTGGTATCGCCGAGCAGTCGGCCTTCGGCCACGTCACGCAGCAGCCGGCGCATGATCTTGCCGCTGCGAGTCTTGGGTAGATCGGGCGTGAAGAAGATCGCCTTCGGTTTGGCGATGCTGCCGATCTCACGACCGACGAAGGCGCGCAACACCTCGGCATCAACCTCGGCTCCGCCTCGCAGTGTGACATAGGCGATGATCGCCTGACCCGTGGTGGGGTCGTTCGCGCCCACGACCGCTGCTTCGGCCACCGCCGGGTGAGCGACAAGAGCCGATTCGACCTCGGTGGTCGAGATGCGGTGCCCGCTGACGTTCATCACGTCGTCGACCCGACCGAGCAGCCACAGGTACCCGTCGTCGTCAAGCTTGGCCCCGTCGCCCGCGAAGTAACTGCCGTCGAAACGGCTCCAGTACGTCTCCTTGTAGCGCTCCGGGTCCCCCCAGATTCCGCGCAGCATTCCGGGCCACGGCCTGGTGAGGGTGAGGTATCCCCCGCCGCGCTCCACCCGGTTGCCGCTCTCGTCGACGAGCTCGGCGCTGATACCGGGAAGCGGGAACGTGGCCGACCCGGGTTTGGTGACTGTCGCTCCGGGCAGCGGGCTGATCATGATGCCACCCGTTTCGGTCTGCCACCAGGTGTCGACGATCGGGCACCGCTGCGACCCGATGTGCTCGTGATACCACATCCATGCCTCGGGGTTGATCGGCTCGCCCACCGATCCGAGCAGCCGCAGCGACGAGAGGTCGTGCTTGGCCGGTTCCTCCACGCCCCACTTCATGAACGTGCGGATCGCGGTCGGAGCGGTGTAGAACAACGTCACCCCGTACTTCTCGATGATCTCCCACAACCGGTCGTTCGCCGGATAGTTCGGCACACCCTCGTACATCACCTGCGTGGCACCGTTGGCCAGCGGGCCGTACACGATGTAGCTGTGCCCGGTGACCCAGCCGACATCGGCAGTGCACCAGTACACATCGGTATCGGGGTGCAGGTCGAACACATACTTGTGGGTGAACGCCACCTGGGTGAGGTAGCCGCCCGAGGTGTGCATGATCCCCTTCGGTTTACCGGTCGTGCCCGAGGTGTACAGCAAGAACAGCAGCTGTTCGGCATCCATCGGGTCAGCCGGGCAGACCGGATCGGCAGACTCAATCAGGTCGTGGTACCAGTGGTCACGACCGTCGACCATGGTGACGTCGTTGCCTCCACGGCGGACCACTACCACGTCGGTGATGCTCGGTGTATCAGCCAGCGCCTCGTCGGCGACAGCTTTGAGGGCGAACACTTCGCCGCGCCGATATCCACCATCGGCGGTGATCAGCACCTTGGCCTCGGCATCGTTGATCCGGTCACGCAGGGAATGTGCGCTGAACCCGCCGAACACCACGCTATGCGCTGCGCCGATCCGCGCGCAGGCCAGCATCGCCACCGCCGCTTCGGGGATCATCGGCAGGTAGATGTTGACCCGGTCGCCTCTTCCGACTCCGAGGTCTTTCAAGACGTTGGCGAAGCGCTGCGTTTCAGCCAGCAACTCGGCATAGGTGACGACCCTGCTGTCGCCGGGCTCGCCCTCCCAGTAGAACGCAACCTTGCCGCCCCGGCCGGCGAGCACATGCCGGTCGAGGCAGTTGTAGCTGACATTGAGTTGTCCGCCGATGAACCACTTGGCATACGGCAGGTTCCATTCGCAGATCGTGTCCCATTCGGTCGACCAGTCGATCAGGTCTGCCGCCTGACGAGCCCAGAACCCCTCGTCATCCACGGCAGCCTCGTCGTACATGAACGTTCCGGCAACGAGCGCGTGGTCCTGGAACTCCTGCGACGGCGGGAAGCGGCGGTTCTCCCATTGCAACGCATCAATCGCGGCGGCTGCGGGACCCGCCCCCGCGGGTGCGGCATCGGTCGGTGCGACATTGGTCGGATCTGCGTTGTCTGGCATGGTGAGCCCCCTGGTTCGGACACGCTGACGGTAGCAAAATGGCTGTGGGTCGACAGCGTGCGCACAGGACGATCCGGACAGGCAACGGTGCGGCGGCGGGCGACAAAAGTGGATATCGGTCCGCCAGACTGACACGATGCCATCACGACCGGTTCACGAACACGATGCCCACTTCGGGCCGTCGGAGTGGGGCCTGTCGTTGTCCATCGCCATCATCTGGGGTAGCTCGTTTCTGTGGATCGCGATTGCCATCGACCACGTTGCCACGCCCGTCGTGCCCCTTGCACGCTGCCTGTTCGCGGCCCTTGCGCTCGCCTGCGTCCCGGGCGCCCGGCGGATGATCGACCGTGCCGACGCGTCCATGTTCGCGGTCACCGCACTGGTGTGGATGGCGATCCCGTTTCTGCTGTACCCGATCGCCGAGCAGACGGTGAGCACCTCAGTGACCGGCATGCTCAATGGTGGTCTCCCGGTGGTGAACACCGTTGTCACCGCACTGTTCACGAGTACGTTCCCGAGCTTGGTGCGAATCGTCGCAGTCTCGATCGGAGCGGTGGGGATCGCGATGATCTCGTTGGCCTCGGTCAGCGGCGATGCCGGTGCCGATGGACGCGGCGTGGCGCTGCTCCTCGTGGCACTGCTGAGCTACGCCGTGGCCTCCAACATCTCGCGGCCGCTGCAGGCCAAGTACGGCACGATGCCAACGATGTTGTGGGTTGCTGTGTTCGGTACCGCGTGGTCGATGCCGCTCGGCCTCGCCGGCCTACCCGACAGCGACTTCACGTGGGCTGCCCTCGGTGCGCTGGTGGCGCTCGGTGCCGTGGGTACAGGCCTGGCGTTCGCCATCTACGGGGTGTTGTTGCAACGAGCCGGTCCGGTGCGCGGGATGATCGGCATCTTCTTCACACCGGTCGTCGGCCTGGTGCTCGGGGTGACGTTCCGCAACGACGAGTTGCACGCCGTTGCAGTTGTCGGAATGCTCGTCGTGATCGCCGGAGCGGTGCTGACGAGCCGCCCCGAACCACTCAGATCTCGACCTGTGACCCAACCTCGAACACGCGGTCTGCCGGCAGGTTGAAGAATCGGCTGGCGCTATCTGCGCCGCGGTTCAACAGCACGAACAGATGCTCGAACGCCGGATTCATCCCTGGCGCCTTGCCGGCGATGATCGATTCATGGCCGATGAAGTAGGTGACGTCGTCGGGATCAAAGGTGATGCCGCGCACATTCAGTCCGGCGAGTGCGGCCGGCACATCGGGATCCTCCATGAACCCGAACGTGAGCAGTACCTGATACACGCCCGGCTCGACCTTGGTGACCGTGGACCGTTCGTCGGGTTCGACGCGGGGTGCGTCGTCGGTTTCCACAGCAACGATCAGCGTTGTGCGGTGCAACACCCTGTTGTGGCGCAGGTTGTTGACCAACGCCGGCGGGGCCTTGCCGAGGTCTTTGAACATGAACACTGCAGTGCCGGGAACCTTGGTCGTCTCGGCCGCCTCGTTCAACACATCGACGATCGGCCGTTCGCCGCGGTGGATTCGTTCGGCCACGAGTTGGCGCCCGCGCCGCCACGTCTGCATCTGGACCATCATGACCACCCCGACTGCGAGGGCAAACCAGCCACCCTTGGGAATCTTCACCAAGTTCGCTCCGAGGAACCCGAGCTCGATCACGAACAGCGGACCGCAAATGGCTAACGCCTTGAACTGCGGCCATCCCCAGCGGTCGGTGAGGACCCGGAAGAAGATGAGCGTCGTGATCGCCATCGTCATCGTCACGGCAATCCCGTATGCCGCAGCGAGGTTCTCCGACGACCGGAACCCGATTACCAGACCGAGGCAGGCAATCATCATCACCCAGTTGACGAGCGGCACGTAGATCTGCCCGAAGTGCTGGTGCGAGGTGTGTCGAATCGAGATGCGAGGGAGGTAATCGAGTTGCACCGCCTGCGCTGTCAGCGAGAACACGCCCGAGATCAGGGCCTGCGATGCGATGACGGTGGCCATCGTGGCCAGGATCACCAGTGGCAACTTCAGCGCCTCTGGGGCCATCAAGAAAAAGAATCGCTTGTCGACCGCATCGGGATTGGCCAACAGGTAGGCGCCCTGCCCCCAGTAGTTCAGCACGAGTGCGGGGAGCACGATGGTGTACCAACTGATCATGATCGGGCGGCGACCGAAGTGGCCCATGTCGGCGTACAGCGCTTCGCCACCGGTGACCACCAGGAAGATTGCCCCGAGCGACAGGAACGCCTTTCTGCTCTCGTGCGTGAAGTAACGAACGAGGTGGACAGGATTGACGCTTTGGATGATCCCCGGAGCGTCGATGACCCTGGTGATTCCGAGTAGCGCAAGTGTGACGAACCACACCACCATGATCGGCCCGAACACCGTGCCCATCGCGCCGGTGCCGCGGCTTTGCACCGCGAACAGTCCGACAAGGATCACCAAGGCGATGGGGATGACCCAGTCGGCCATCGATGCCGACACCTCCTCGAGCCCCTCCACCGCGCTGAGCACCGAGATCGCCGGGGTGATCACTCCGTCGCCGTAGAGCAGCGACGTACCGAACACCCCAAGGCCGACGAGCAGCCCGGCCCGGGCAACGGTGGACGATCGCCGCCCCATCACCAGCGAGGTGAGCGCAAGGATCCCTCCCTCGCCCTTGTTGTCGGCGCGCATCACGAACATCAGGTACTTGAACGAGATGATGACCACCAGCGACCAGAACGCGAGCGAGCACACCCCGTACACGTTGATCCGGTCGACGACCATCTCGTGGCTGTGGCCGTTGAACGTTTCGCGGAAGGCGTACAGCGGGCTGGTACCGATGTCTCCGTACACCACCCCGAGCGCACCAAACGCCAATGCTCCCATACCAATGCTGGACCCGTGACCATGGCCGCTGCCGTCATCGTCACCGACGTCGGAAGCCTCCGACTCGGGGCGTGCGCCGATGTGCACCTGCTCGACCGCTGTCGAGTTGTCTTCGATTCGCTCAGCCTGTGTCGGCCCAACCGTCTTGTCCGACGCCATCGTCGACGAGCCTAGTCCCCTGTACCGGCGCCCACCGTCCACGACAGAGCGGTAAACGCACCGAGGCCATCGGGGGCCGTGAGTGCGTCCGCCTCACGGACGCGACTGCGCATCGCCATTGCCGCAACCGTCGGCGCCGACGCGTGCGCCGCCCACCCGCGTCGACCCTCCTCGACGAGTTGGTCGATCCCCCAGCGGCCAAGGAGCTCGGCCTGCGTTTCGACGACATCGGGCACGCGGAGTTGATCGAGTGCGACCTGTGTGGTGATGTCCTGGCCGCCCGGTGCCACGAGGTAGTGCGCCCCTCGCTGGTGCTGACGGTAGGTCCGCAGCCACCCACGCCACGGCATCGATGCCAGCTCGGCGGTGGTCGGCGTCGCGTAATCGATGACCGTGAGGCGTCCTGCAACCAGGCCGCCAAGGGCCGAATCGACCCATGCGGACGCGGCCTGCTGCCACGGCACCCGAGCCCCGTGCGGGGCCGTGGAGGGCAGCCACAGCGGGCGTTGCTCCACTGGCAGGAGCACCTCGACCAATCGGGTGCCCTCCGTCGCGACGTAGGCCTCCCGCCAGCCGCCGTCGAACACGAGCAATCGAAACGGCATGTTGTCGAGCAGTTCGTTCGCCAGCACCATCCCGACGATCGCCTCCTGTGGCATCGTCGCCATCGATTCGATGCCGGGCGGATGCGCAGCACGCATCGACGCCGACACGTCGACGGCGACATAGCGGGCGCGCAACTGACTTGCCGCCAGCCCGACGCCGATGCTGCGGGCCAATGTTCCGGGTCCAGCTCCGGCCTCGACGACGGTGAAGCCATCGGGCCGACCGAGTCGTTCCCACTCCGCGAGGATCAACCGCGACAGCACCAACCCGAACAGAGGGCCAACCTCGGCGGAGGTGATGAAGTCGCCGCGCCGACCAGCGCTGCCCCCGGTCATATAGAAGCCGTGCTCGCCGTACAGCGCGAGACGCACGTATTCGTCGAAGCGCATCGGCCCGTCGGCGGCGATGCGCGCCGCGATCTGGTCAGCGGCCGAGGGCACCGGAGAGGTCGCTGAGGTCGCCGAAGCGGCCGACGAGACCGGGCAGCACCCCGAGCACCACAGTGGTGGCGCAGGTGATGATCAGCGCCGTCTGCAACGCGGCCGGCGTCCGGATTGGGGTGTGATCGCCATTGGGTTCCGGCTTCATCCAGATCTCGCGCATCACCGTGACGTAGTACGCGGCCGAGATCACCGCGTTGACCGCACCGATCACAGCGATGCTGTAGCCCCAGCCGTTGTCGGCATCGAGCACCGCTTTGAACGCACCGAACTTGGCAAACCAGCCGCCGAGCGGCGGCACGCCGGCAAGGGAAGCCATGAACACCGTCATCAGCACGCCGAGCGCGGGTGCGTACCCGAACAGCCCGCCATAGCTGGAGATCTCGCCGCTGCCGGTCTTGCGGGCTACGGCGATCACGACAGCGAAGGCACCGAGATTGGTGGCCGCGTAGATGACGAGGTATGTGACGACTGCGCGCAGCGCCGATTCGGAACTGCTGCTCGTGCCGGCAACGGCCAGCGGCATCAGGATGAACCCGCCCTGGCTGATGCTGGAGTAGGCGAGCATTCGCACGATGTTGGTCTGGCGCAGTGCGAGCACGTTGCCGACGGTCATCGACAACACCGCGAGCACCCACATGAACGGCTGGTACACGTCGGATGCCTGCGGGAACGCCACGTAGATCAGCGTGACGAGGGCGACGAAGCCGGCGGCTTTGGACCCCACGCTCAAGAACGCAGTGATGGGTGTGGGCGCACCCTCGTAGGTGTCGGGCGCCCACGAGTGGAACGGTACAGCGCTCACCTTGAACGCGAAGCCGACGATGACGAACACCACGGCGAGCGTCTCGACGCCGCCGAGGCGGCCATTCGCGGTGATCGCCGGGGCGAGGTCACGCAGCAGCGTGGTGCCGGTCACCCCGTACAGCAGGCTCATCCCGTAGAGCATCACCGCGCTGGCGAACACCCCGAGCAGGTAGTACTTCACCCCGGCCTCGTTGCTCTTACGGTTGCGCTTGTTCCAGGCGGCGAGCATGTACGCCGGGATCGACAAGAACTCGAGGGCGACAAAGATGCTGACCAGATCGCGCGAGCTGGCCATCATCACCATGCCGAGCACGCTCGACATCAGCAACACGTAGTACTCGCCCTGGTAGTAGCCCTTGTCTTCGACCTCGTCCGAGCTGAGCAACACCACCACGTACCCGGTGAGGATGAACAATGCCTTGAGCACCAGTGAGAACTCGTCGACCACGTAGCGGCCATCGAACATCTGGCGCACATCGCCGCCGATCACGCCCACGGAGACGACGGGGATGAACGACCCGAGCAGCACGAACCCGGCCACGCTGGAGGTGATCCAGCGCTGGCGCTCCTCGACGAACAGGTCGATCAGCAGCACGGCGCAGATGCCTGCGGCGAGCACGATCTCGGGCGCGAGCGCGTGGTAATCGATCGTCGGCGCCGTGAAATCGGCAACGGCGAGCACGGCTGAGATCACGGGTTGAAGACCTTGACGAGCTCGGTGACCGCTGGGTCCATCACCTTGAACATCAGCTGTGGGTACACGCCGAGGACCAAGATGCCAATGAGCATTGGGGTCCAGGCGATCCACTCATACACCGTCATGTCGTGGATCTCGTCGTGGTGTTCGTCGTTGCCCGCAGCTCCGACGCTGAGCTTTTCGTGGGTGGGGGCGAACTCCGGGTTGACCTGACCGAAGGCGGTGCGCTGATACAGCCACAGCAGGTACGCCGCGGCAAGCACCGTGCCAACAGCAGCGATCACCATCAGCGTACGGAACAGCGTCTCGTTCAACCCCGGCGCCGGCGAGTAGGCGCTCAAAATAGCCGGGAATTCACCCCAGAAACCGGCGAGTCCGGGCAGACCGAGCGAGGCCATCGCACAGAAACCGAGGATCCAGCCGAGCTTGGGCATCTGGTGCAACAACCCGGTGAGGCGACTGATCTCGAGGGTGTGGTAGCGCTCTTTGATGCTGCCGGCGCAGAAGAACAACATGCCGGTGATCAGCCCATGGGCAACCATCCCAAACAGTGCCGCGTTGATCCCGATCGAAGTCAGCGTGGAGATGCCGAGCATCACGAAACCCATGTGGGCAACGGAACTGAATGCGATGAGCCTCTTCATGTCGGTCTGCGCGAGGCACCCGAGTGCACCGTAGATGATGCCGATCACGGCGAGGATCCCGATCGCCGGGGCCCACTTGACCGCAGCCTGAGGAAGGATCGGCAAGGCGATGCGGACGAAGCCGTACGTGCCGAGCTTCAACAGGATTGCCGCCAGGATGACCGAACCTTGAGTCGGTGCCTGCGTGTGGGCATCAGGCAGCCACGTGTGGAACGGGAACATCGGGACCTTCACCGCAAAGCCGATGAACATTCCGGCAAAGATCCAGATCGCGACGTCTTCGTCGATGTTGATCCCGTTCTCGATCAGGTACGGAATCGAGAAGCTCTCGCGACCTGTTTGGTAGAACAGGGCCAAGAACGCGACGAGCATCAGCGCCGAACCGAACATGGTGTAGAGGAAGAACTTGAGCGACGCGTACTGCCGTTGCTCGCCGCCCCACACGCCGATCATGAAGTACATCGGCAGTAGCACCACTTCGAAGAACACGAAGAACAGGATCAGGTCCTGAGCGACGAACGTGCCGGCCATCCCGGTCTGCAACACGAGCATCAAGATCAGGAACGCCTTGGGGTTGCCGGGGCTCGGGATGTGGTCCCACGAGTAGATCATCACCAGCACGGTGATCACCATCGACAAGAAGTACAGCGGCAAGCTGATCCCGTCGAGGCCGATCGTGTAGCCGCTGTTGATCACCGAGATCCACTCGGTATCCACGTAGAACTGCAGGTTCTGCGACTGGTCGTAGTCGAACTTGATGAGGGTGTAGACACCGACCACCAGCGTGGCCAACGCCGTCACCAAGGCGACCTGCTTGTGCAGCAGTTCCTCGGCCTTGGGGATGAGCAGCATCACCAGCACACCCGCCATCGGCAAGAAGGTGCCGACGGTGAGCACCCAGTTCTGTTCGGAGATGACGTCCATGGAGCGCGGGTCCCTTAGCTGTTGACGAGTACGAGTACGAGCGCGGCGACTGCTGCGGCACTGAACAGCAACGCTCCGTACTGATTGACCTTGCCGGATTGCATCGGCCGTAACGCGCCGCCGGTGCCGCGCGCTGCGGCACCACTGCCATTCACCGCGCCGTCGACCACACGCTGATCGATATTGCGGTAGATCCATCCACCGGTGCGCTTGCCGCCGATACCGACCGAGTTGACGATGCCGTCGAGCACGTTCTGGTTGACCCAGTAGGCAGCGTCGGCGATCGGGTGGGCGATGCCACGCACGATGACCTTTTCGTACAGGGCATCGAGGTAGTACTTGTTGACGAGGAAGGTGTGGCCGGCGCCGAGCACCTTGTTGCGCTTGGTGAGGCCCTTCAGCGGCGAGGCGGCATCACCGAACACGGCCTTGCACAGCGCCAGGCTGACGATGAACCCGAGGGCAACGAGGGTGATCGACGGCACGGCGTTGATCCATTCGAACTCGGCGGCCTCGGGGACTTCGACACCGATGGAGGACTCCATCCACGTATGGAAACGCTCGACGCCGAACGGAGCGGCACCGATGTAGCCGGAGAACACCGCGAACGCAGCCAGGACGACCAACGGGGCAAC
>JANNHO010000221.1:0-16487 GCA_031404435.1 Acidimicrobiaceae bacterium
GGGGGCGCGCATCGCGAGAGCGGCGATCACCAGCAACGACCCGGCGAGCACGAAGCGAAGCGCCAGGAACGTCAGCGGACCGGCATCACGGGTGCCGTACTTGGCCCCGACGAAGCCTGTGCTCCACAGCACCACGAACACCGCCGGAGCCCACCTGGCAACACGAGAAGGGCGGGCCGCTGGCACGGCCCGCCCTTGCATCGCGTGAATCGGACCGAGTGTCAGATGCCACCCTCGGTGAGTTCGACCGTGACCGGCGCAAACCCGGTGCCGTTCACGTCGACATCGGCAGCGATGAGCTGGGCGATGGCCTCGTTGACGATGTCGTTGGTCCACGCCTCGGTGTCGGGCGCCTTGGTCAGCACGGATGCGCCGTCAAGGTTCTTGGTGCCGCTGGCGATGCCGATGGTGCGTTCGTAGGCGGCCGTGTCGATCACACCGATGCCGCCGGCTGCCGGCCAGATCAGCTTGTTGACTTCGTTCATCTGCCACAGCTGGTGGGTGGCGCCGAGCGTGGAGCCCTTGCCGACGACGATGTCACGGCATGCCTCGACGTTGTCACGGCAGTACACCCAGCCCTGGATCGACCCCTTCACGAAAGCGATCGCCTGACCGCAGTAGGCCGGGTCCGACAAGCGGGCCTGGTCGGCCCAGATCGCGTCTTGCAACATGCCGACGCCCTCATCTTCGTACGAGACCACGTTGAGGTCCTCGGGGGTGTACAGCTCGCCAGTATCGGGATTGACCGCTTCCAATACCTGCGCGTACTCGTTGTAGGTCATTGCCTCGGCAGCGTCGATGTCGCCGGCGAGTAGGCCGGACATGTCGAAGTTCTGCTGCAACAAGGTGACATCGGACGCAGGATCGAGGCCGGCCTTGGACAGCGCAGCGAAGATCTCGTACTCGTTACCGAAGCCCCAGTTGCCGATCTTCTTGCCGGCGAAATCGGCTGCCGAAGTGATCCCGGCATCTTTGAAGCTCACCTGCAGCGTGCCGCTGCGCTGGAAGATCTGGGCGATGTTGGTCACCTGCGCGCCGGCTTCACGCTCGGCCAGGGCCTTGGGCACCCACGAGATGGCGAAGTCGGCGGCACCGCTGGCGAGGGTTTTCTGTGGGGCGATCTCGACGCCGCCTTCGATGATCTCGACGTTGAGGCCGGCGTCTTCGTAGAAGCCCTGCTCGACCGCAGCGAAGTACCCGGCGAACTGCGACTGCGTGAACCACTGCAGTTGCAACTTGACGTCGGCCCCCTCCGGCGCCGTGCAGGTGGCGACATCGACGGCCAAACCGGTGCCTGCCGACGGGGCATCGCCGGCTGGCGCGGTGGTGGCCCCCGGTGCGTCGGTGCCGTCAGGCGCAGCCGATGAATCGGGCGCGTCGGTGGCCGCCGGTGCGGTTACCGCCTCGTCCGCCTCGCTGTCGCCGCATGCGGCAACGAGCAGGCCGGCCAGGCCGACAGCTGCAACCGCTCTGATTACTCGATTCCTTCTCATGGTTCTCCCCTTGGTTGTTGGTGATTCTGCTACTGGAAATCGTTGGTGACGGTGGCGTCACGGTTGCCCGCGACGCCGTTGCCATGGGACGACGGCGTACTCCACCAGGTTCGCACCGATGAAGAACATCAGCCCGAGGATCGACCCGCCGAGCACGTAGGCGAAGCCGAGGGCTTTGTTCGAACTGTTCAGTGTGCTGGCGATCTTGCTGCCGAGGCCATCTTGGGTACCGCCAAAGTACTCCGAAACGAGCGCGATGATCACGGCGATGGGCACGGCGGTGCGGATGCCGGTGAACAGGTAGGGCATCGTGTTGGGCAGGCGCACCTTCGCCAGGACCTGGCGGGGCGTGGCCGCGTAGGAACGCATCAGCTCCATCTGCGTGGCGTCGTTCTGGCGCAGGCCTTTGGCGACCTGCACGAAAACAATGAAGAACACCGCGAGCGTGACCATGATCCGCCGACCGGTCTGGCTGTCGAGGGGATACATCCGGTTCAACACTCCGACGATCACCACCGCCGGGATCGCCGCGATGGTCACGGCAAGCGGGTTGACGACCTGGTCGACGACGAGGAAGCGATTCGTCAGTGCGGCCAGGGCGAACCCGACGAACGTGCCAAGGATCAGACCGATCAGCGCGTTGAGCCCGGTGACCTTGCAGGCATTGACGACCAGATCCGATTTGGCGAAGAACTCGTCGAGAATCGCCGACGGCTTGGGGATGACGAACGGCTTGACGTCGTAGGCGACGACCCACCACTGCCACAGGACGAGCGCGATCGAGCCGGCCACCAGCGGCGGCACGGCCGCGGCCGCGATTCGCCGGGCCGCCTGCGCGTTGAACGACGTTGCAACCGAAGATGTTGCGCTCATCGGTCGTCGATCCCGCGGGCCAGACGATGATCCGCGGCGGCATCGTCGGGTGAGGGATGGGTCCCGCGCAGGGCCTCGCGCACCTCGGTGACCTTGGCGAAGAACTCGGTGGCTTCGCGGGTGAGCTCGTCGCGCCGGCGGCCAAAGGCCACGTCGATCATCGCGGTGATGCGGCCAGGGCGCGGCGACATGACCACGACTCGGTCGGCCAGGTACACGGCTTCGGGGATCGAGTGGGTGACGAACACGACGGTGGTTCCCGTGTCGGCGCAGATCCGCAACAGCTCGGCCTGCATGTGCTCGCGGGTCATCTCGTCGAGCGCCCCAAACGGCTCGTCCATCAACAACAGGTCGGGGTGCGCGGCAAGCGCCCTGGCGATGGCGACGCGTTGCTGCATGCCGCCGGAGAGTTGCCATGGCATGTGCCTGGCGAACTCGGTGAGCTTCACCAGTTCGAGCATCTCTGCGCTGCGCGTCCGGCGCTCGGCCTTGTCCCAACCCTTCAGCTCGAGCGGAAGCTCGATGTTGCGCTCGACACTGCGCCACTCGAACAGCCCGCTCTGTTGGAACGCCATTCCGTAGTCCTGGTCGAGACGGGCCTGGTGGGCCGGCTTACCGTTGACGAGCACCTCGCCGGTGGTGGGTTGGATGAGGTCGGCGATGAGCCGCAACAGGGTCGACTTACCGCAGCCGGACGGGCCGATCAGCGACACGAACTCACCCTTGGCGATGTGCAGGTCGACATCGACGAGCGCATCGACGCGGGTGCCACCGGCCACCTCGAACACCTTGCCGACACCGCTGACGTCGACGGTTGCCGTCGTGGCCGTAGGCACCGAGACCGGGGTGACGGCGTTCATGCGATCTCCTGCGGACGGTTACGCATCATCCGCCGGTCGATCGCCGCAACCAGGACCGACATCACCAGTCCCAAAGCTGCGGCACCGAACACGGCCGTGTACAGCTTGGCCGGATCGCTCGAAGCCTCCTGGCCGTAGGCGAAGATCTTGCGGCCCACGCCGTGCTTCACGCCGAGCGAGATCTCCGACACGACCACGCCGACCACCGCAGAGGCCGCCGCGACGCGCAGCGCCGGGGCGATGAACGGCACCGCCGCGGGAAAGCGCAACTTGACCAACGTGGTGCCCCATCCCGCAGCGTAGGAGTCCATCAACTCCAGCGATGCCGGATGCGCCGCCTTCAGGCCGCGCAGGGTGCCGAGTGCCACCGGGAAGAACGCGAGGAACACCCCGAGCAGCACCGCTGCGACCCAGGCCTCCGTGGCCAGATCGCGGCTGGCATAGGCGAGCAGCGACAGGATCAATGGGCCGAGCACAATGATCGGCACCGTCTGGGAAACCACCAGGTACGGCATCAGCGCCCGTTCGATCGTACGAAACCTGGCCATCACCACGGCGAGGCCGACACCGAACGCGGTGCCGGCGGCGAACGCCAACAGCGCAACCCGGAACGAGTACCAGGTCGCCGCGGCCACCACGACGAGCACGGAATCGGGGTTGCCGCGTACCTCGGGTTCGGTGAGGCGGCTGATCATCTCCCAGACGTGCGGCATCGCCAGGTCGCTGGAGCGGGGGAGCACGTGCACGCCGAGCAGCGATCCACCATCGACGGGACCGATCCACTTGTACGCCTCCCACACCGCGGCCACGAGCGCAAACGCGAGCGGAAACATCGCCAGGTTGCGCCACCGGGACGCTGTCGAAACGGACGCTGGTGGAACCGGCGCTGACGGAACGGACCGGCGCGAGGTGGCACCGTTCACGCCTTGGCCCGGATGTGTTCGGCCACTGCGGGCATCACGTGGTCGGCGTAGGACTGCAGGGTGTGGTCCTTGTCGTCGTGTTGGAGGTAGATCGCGTACTGGTCGACGCCGAGTGCTTGCAACTGCTTCATCCGCTCGATGTGCACCTCGGGCGGGCCGACGATGCAGAACCGGTCGACGATCTCGTCGGGCACGAACGAGGTGTGGGTGTTGCCGGCCTGGCCGTGCTCGTTGTAGTCGTAGCCCTGGCGGCCCTTGATGTACTCGGTGAGCGCCTGCGGGATCGACGAATCGTCGGCCCCGTAACGGGCGACGATGTCGGCCACGTGGTTGCCGACCATGCCACCGAACCAGCGGCACTGCTCGCGGCCATGGGCCAACCCTTCCGGCGTGCCGTCGGTGACGTAGGCCGGCGCGGCCACGCAGATCGTGACGTCGCGTGCAGCACGGCCCGCCGCAGCCGCGGCGGCGCGGACCGCGCTGATGGTCCACTCGGCGATCGAGGTGTCGGCCAACTGCAAGATGAACCCGTCGCCGACCTCACCGGTGAGCGCCAGCGCCTTCGGCCCGTAGGCAGCCACCCACACCTCGAGCTCGCTGCGCGCCGCCCACGGCAGCCGCAACTCCGAACCCTTGTACGAGACGCTGCGCCCGTTGGCCAGTTCGCGGATGACGTGCACGGCATCGCGCAGCGTTGCCAGCGTGGTCGGCGCACCGTTGGTGACGCGCACCGCCGAGTCGCCACGGCCGATCCCGCACACAGTGCGATTGCCGAACATCTCGTTCAGCGTGGCGTAGACGCTGGCGGTGACGGTCCAGTCGCGGGTGGCCGGGTTGGTCACCATCGGGCCGACGATGACGTTGCGGGTCTCGGCCAGGATCTGGCTGTAGATGACGTACGGCTCCTGCCACAGGATGTGGCTGTCGAAGGTCCACACGTAGCTGAACCCGTACGTCTCGGCCCGTTTGGCCAGATCCACCACGCGCGCCGACGGCGGCGTGGTTTGGAGGACGACACCGAACTCCATCAGCGCCGGCTCATCGGTTTTGGGGGAACCCGAGGTCGACCGAGGAGGTGCGCGGGTCGGGCCAGCGACTGGTGACCACCTTGGTGCGGGTGAAGAAGTTGATCCCGTCGGGGCCGTACATGTGCTGGTCGCCGAACAGGCTGGCCTTCCACCCACCGAAGCTGTAGTAGCTGACCGGCACCGGGATCGGCACGTTGATGCCGACCATGCCGACCTGCACGTCGAACTCGAACTGGCGGGCGACGCCACCGTCACGGGTGAACAAGGCGGTGCCGTTGCCGTAGCGGTTGTCGTTGATCAGCGCCAGGCCCTCGTCGTAGCTGGCCACCCGTGTGACGGTCAGCACCGGACCGAAGATCTCGTCGTCGTAGCACTTCATCCCCGGCGTGGCGTTGTCGATCAGGCTGGGGTTCAAGAAGAACCCACCGCCGCCGGGCGCGTCGGTACGGCCGTCGACGACGAGCGTGGCCCCCTCGGCTTCGGCACCGGCGATGTAGCCGGCCACCTTGTCGCGGTGCTCGCCGGTGATCAGCGGGCCCATCTCGTTGTCCGGCTCGGCGGCCGGGCCGACCTTGATCGCCGGGATCCGGTCCTTCAGCTTGGCGACGAGCGCGTCGGCGACGGAATCCACCGCGAGCACCACACTGATTGCCATGCACCGTTCGCCGGCCGAACCGTAGGCGGCGCTGATGGCCGCGTCGGCAGCCATGTCGAGGTCGGCGTCGGGGAGCACGAGCATGTGGTTCTTGGCGCCGCCGAGGGCCTGGACACGCTTGCCGTTGCGGGTGCCGGTTTCGTAGATGTACTTGGCGATCGGGGTGGAGCCGACGAAACTGATCGCCTCGATGTCGGGGTGGGCGAGGATCGCGTCGACAGCTTCCTTGTCGCCGTTGACTACGTTGAAGCAGCCGTCGGGAAGGCCCGCCTGCTTGAGCAGTTCGGCCAGGAACATCGACGCCGACGGATCCTTCTCGCTCGGCTTCAGGATGAAGGTGTTGCCGCATGCGAGTGCGTTGGCGAACATCCACATCGGCACCATCGCCGGGAAGTTGAACGGGGTGATCCCGGCCACCACACCGAGCGGCTGCTTGATCGAGTACACGTCGACCCCGGTGGAGGCCTGCTCGCTGTAGCCGCCTTTCAACAGGTTGGGGATGCCGCAGGCGAACTCGACGTTTTCGAGACCGCGGGCGACCTCACCGAGCGCATCGGACAGCACCTTGCCGTGCTCGGCCGACAGCAGCGAGGCGATCTCTTTGCGGTTGGCGGAGATCAGCTCGCGCATGTGGAACATCACCTCGGCCCGGCGCGACAAATTGGTGGCCCGCCACGCGGGGAACGCGGCCTTGGCCACGGCAACCGCATGGTCGACCTCGGCTGCGGAGGCGAGATCGACCGCCGCAGCCTGCTCGCCCGTGGCCGGGTTCCAGATCACACCGGTACGCCCCGAGGTGCCCGCGAGCACCTTGCCGTCGACCCAATGGGAGATCGTGTTCATTGCTGCTCCTTGTACTTGCTGCTGATTGAGATTGATGGGGTTAGACGAGGTACTGCGACAGGCCGCGACGCACGTACTGTCCGTGCCCCTTGCGACCGACGTAGGTGTCGTTTTCGACCACGACCGCGCCGCGCGACAGCACGGTGTCGACCTTGCCGTCGATCACCCAACCCTCCCAAGCGGAGTGGTCCATGTTCATGTGGTGCTTGTCGTTGATGCCGATCTTGGTCTTCGTGTTCGGGTCCCACACGACCACATCAGCATCGCTGCCGGGGGCGATGGTGCCCTTCTTCGGGTACATGCCGAACATGCGCGCCGGGGTGGTGCAGCAGGTCTCGACCCAACGCTCGAGCGACAACTCGCCAGCGACGACGCCTTGGTAGATCAGTTCCATGCGGTGCTCGACACCGCCGATGCCGTTGGGGATCGCCGAGAAGTTGCCGAGGCCGAGCTCCTTCTGGTCCTTGAAACAGAAGGGGCAGTGATCGGTGCTGACGACGGCAAGCTCGTTCATCCGCAAGCCCTTCCACAGATCGCTCTGGTGGCCGTGACCCATCTGGCCGACGTAGTCGGGGTCGTGATCCTTGGAGCGCACCGGGGTGCTGCACACCCACTTGGCGCCCTCGAAGCCGGGCTGGCCGAGGGTCTCTTCGAGCGTGAGCCAGAGGTACTGCGGGCAGGTCTCGGCGAACACGTTGCGACCGTGATGACGGGCTGCTGCCACCTCGTTGAGCGCATCACCGGCCGACATGTGGACGATGTACAACGGCACGTTGCCGGCCACATGGCTGAGCACGATCGCCCGGTGCGTGGCCTCGGCTTCGAGCGGCGACGGTCGGGTGTAGCTGTGGTAGCGCGGATCGGTCTCACCACGGGCGAGGGCCTGCTGGACGAGAACGTCGATGGCGATGCCGTTTTCGGCGTGCATCATGATCATCGCCCCACAGTCGGCGGCGGTCTGCATCGCTTTCAGGATCTGCCCGTCGTCGCTGTAAAACACGCCCGGGTAGGCCATGAACAATTTGAAGCTGCTGATCCCCTCGTGCTCGGTGAGGTAGCGCAACGCCTTCAACGATTCGTCGTCGACCCCACCGATGATCTGGTGGAACCCGTAGTCGATCGCGCAGTTGCCGTCGGCCTTGCGATGCCACTCGCCAAGGCCATCGAACACGTTCTCGCCGGCGCGCTGCACGGCCATGTCGATGATGGTGGTGACGCCGCCCCAGGCCGCAGCGCGCGAGCCGGTTTCGAAGGTGTCGCTGGCGAACGTGCCACCGAACGGCAGCTCCATGTGCGTGTGCACGTCGACCCCGCCGGGGATGACGTACTTGCCGGCGGCGTCGATCACCTTCTGGCAGCCCTGCTCGGCACCGGCGAAGTAGCCGGGCGCCCCGAGCGCGACGATCGTCTCGCCGTCGATCAACACGTCCTGGGCGATCACCCCGGTGGTGGAGATGACCTTGCCGTTCTTGATCAGTGTCGTGGCCATCGCCGAACTCCAGTCGCTCAGACCATGAGCGTAATGTGATTGCGCAGTCCTGACAATACGTGGATTGTTACCGCACAATCGCCGCAGTGCGTCTCGTACCGAAGCCGCTTGTCACTTGAACGGGTTGGTGACCAGCACGCCGGCGATCATCGACCCGTCGGCAAGGTCCTCGGTGAGCAATCGTTCGCATCCGGCTCGCGACGCGGCGGCAAGGATGAGTGCATCCCAGTAGGACAACGGATTGCGGTCGGCGATCACGAGAGCCGATCGCACGAGTGGGGCATCCACCGCCACGCAGCGAAGTCGGCTGAAGGACCGAACGGTCAACCCACACTCGCTCCACGTAAACGTCTCGGGGAACCGCCGGCGCACGACGGCCACGAATTCGCTGAGGACCTGCGAACTGATGACCAGCGACCCGTCGTCGAGAAGCCGCTGCACCTCCGCCTGCTTGTCGAGGTCATCGGGATCGATCGAGTACACCAGCACGTTGGTGTCGACGAAATCGGCCATGCTCGACCGCTCAGCCCTGACGGTCGTACAGGTCGTCGCGCGTCCAACTGCGGGCGCGACTGGGACGCCGATCAGGAAACAGTCGCTTCGCCTGGGCGCGCATGTCGTCGCCAACCGAGTCGTCGAGGTCACCAGCCGCGAGGTCCTCGAGTGTTCGGCGCAGTATCGCGTTGACCGATTCACCGGCGAGCATCGCGCGTGCACGTGCCCGACGGAGCACTTCATCATCGACAACGATCGTCAGATTTGCCACGGGATCAGTGTAGCGCAGATTCCGTGCCACGCCTTCAGCAGCGCAGCCGGGTCAGTTCTCGACGAGCTCGTCGTAGGCATCGGGGCGACGGTCGCGGTAGAACGCCCACCGGTCGCGCACTTCACGAATCTTGCCGAGGTCGAGGTCGCGAACGATCAACTCCGGCTTGAACGCATCGCCGACATCGCCGACGAACCTGCCCTCGGGATCAACGAAGTAGCTCTGGCCATAGAAGTCGTTCTCGCCGAGGTCTTCGATGCCGACCCGGTTGATCGCCCCGACGAAGTACATGTTCGCCACCGCCGCTGCCGGCTGCTCGATCCGCCAGATGTATTCGCTGAGCCCGCGGTGGGTGGCCGATGGGTTGAACACGATCTCGGCACCGTTCAAGCCGAGCGCCCGCCAGCCCTCCGGGAAGTGGCGGTCGTAACAGATGTACACCCCGACCTTGCCGACAGCGGTGTCGAAGATGGGATACCCGCCGGTGCCGGGACGGAAGTAGAACTTCTCCCAGAAGCCCTTGGTCTGCGGGATGTGCTGCTTGCGGTACTTGCCGAGGTAGCTGCCATCGGCATCGACGACCGCGGCGGTGTTGTAGTACAGGCCGGGCTGGACGATCTCGTACATCGGCAGCACCATCACCATGCCCAACTCCTTGGCGATCGCCTGGAAGCGCTGTGTGGTCGGGCCATCGGGGATGTACTCGGTGTAGTCGTAGTACGCACTGTCTTGCACCTGACAGAAGTACGGCCCGTAGAACAGTTCCTGAAAGCAGATCACCTCGGCACCCTCGGCCTTGGCCTCGTGGGCGTACTGCTCGTGCTTGTCGAGCATCGCCTCCTTGGTGCCGGGCCAATCGGTCTGAACGAGGGCGGCACGCACGATTCGGGGATCACTCATGGACGGAATCGTAATGTGACATGCGACCGGCGACAATGCGTACGCTGCGGCGTGATGAACGGTGGCGGGCCAGGGCGTAGTTTTGTCGTGGCTCACGACCGCGACCTGGAAGCGATTGTCAAGCGGGCCGAGCGGGTGTTCGCCGACGGACGCGGTGCCACGATCCTCGTCGAGGGCGAGGCCGGGATCGGCAAGACGACGGTGTTGGCGGCGGCGATGACCGCGGCTGTCGCTGCGGGTGTCGCCGTGGTACATGCGTCGGCCAGCGTGCTGGACCGGACACGCCCGTTCGGACCACTCCTGGACGCGTTCGGGCTCGATCCGGCGACCCGGTCGCGGGTGCTGCCGGCGTCGGTTGCAGCAGCACTCCGCGACGAGTTCGACCAGGACCTCACCGGATCGGTCGGAGAGCGCCGAGCGACGGCGAGGGTCTCGCCGCTGCGGCTCGTCCCGGCCGAGCGCGCACACACGATCGAACAGATCGCCACCATGGTCGAGACATGGAGTCTCGACCATCCGGTGCTGCTGGCCCTCGACGACCTGCACTGGGCCGACTCCGCCACCCTTGCCACGCTTGCTCGGCTGCACCGTCTCGTCAGTTCGCAACGACTCACGCTGATGGCCGCATTCCGGCCGGTTCCGCACAACCCCGATCTTCGCGACCTGATCTCCGGCTGCATCGGCAAGGGTGGCGAGCTCTTCGCACTCGGCCCACTCGCCCCCGACGCCGTCCGGGGTCTCGTCGCCGACACGATCGGCCACCAACCCGGCCCGGCGTTACTCGACAGCGCCGCACGCGCCGGCGGGAACCCTTTCCTGATCATCGAACTGGTCCGTTCGTTCGACCACGACGGTCGCATTTCCATCGTTGACGACATCGCTGAGCTCGAAACGCCAGCGCTCACCGGGGAAGGCGTGGTCAGCGATGTTCGTGAGGTGATCCTTCGGCGGATGGCCGACCTCGGACAGGAGACATCGCATCTGCTCCAGGTGGCATCTGCGCTCGGCCGAACGTTTTCAGTCATTGATATGGCTGCGATGCTCGGTCGTCCCGTCGCCGCGCTCTTACCGGCGATCTCGACCACGGTCAGCGCCGGCTTGCTGGAAGAAGACGGTCAACAACTGCGCTTCAGGCACGACCTGGTTCGCGAGGCTGTCGAATCAACCATCGGCCGTCCGACGCTCGCTGCGCTGCACCTCGACATTGCGCGCACCCTCGCCAGCACCGGCGCTCCCGCAGTGCGAATTGCCGCGCACTACTCACTCGGTGCCCAGCCGGGCGATCGCACCGCGGTGGAGTGGCTCCGCACCGCAGCGGCCGAGATCGTGAGCCGCGGGCCCACCGCAGCAGCCGAACTGCTCGAGCGGGCGCTCACACTCACCCCCGTCGGCGACCCGGACCGCGACGCGGTAATCGCCGAACTGGTCGACGCAGCGTTCTGGGGCGGAGCAATCGATCGCGCCGTCGAGTTAGCCAGGGCCGCGCTGGCTCGTCCGCTGCCCCCCGTGCTTGCTGCCGGGCTTCACGAGACCATGACGCGAGCGCTCGTGGTGCTCGGGAGGCCGACCGAAGCCGTGGTGCACGCCGAGCGCCTGATCGATCTGGGCGCACTGCCAGCTTGGGCGGCTGCGAACGTGGCGATGTTCAAACTGTTCGCCCTCGACCTCGACGGGGCCGTTGCTGACGCCCGGCGCGCAATCGAGCTGTGCGAGATCGAAGACGACCCGTGGGCCGAGACACTCGCCTACTGCGTCGCCGCCTGGGAGGAGAACTCGCGCGGGTTCCACCGCCACGCTGTCGAGCTCGCCGACCGGGCTGTTCTTGCGGCCGATCGCTCCCCCAATGCCGAGGCCCATCGACTGATCCCACACCTGTTTCGTGGCCTGACTCTCGAAAGCACCGGTCGTACGGCCGAGGCCCAGGCGACGTTGCTTCACGGCCAACAGCTTGCCGAGCAGCTGGGCACGTCGTGGGCGACGCCGTTCTACCACTACGCGCTCGCCCTGACACCGTGGAACGCTGGTCGCTGGGACGGCGTCCATGCCGAGATCGGGGCGGGCCTGCGCTACGCGCGCGAGCACAACATCGGCCTGGTGGCGTCGTGGGCGTGCGCGCTCGACGCCACCGCCTCGCTGTTCCACGGCGATCTCGATGCTGCCGAGGCGATGCTCGACGAGGGGGACGAACGACTCGCGACCGGCGGCATCCAGTACGGCATCGACTGGCCGCTGCGCGGTCGAGCGCTCCTCCTCGAGGCCACCGGTGATTCGGCCGGAGCACTGGCAACCCTGCAGCTGGGTTGGGATGTCGCCGAGGGGTTGAAGGCATCGGCGGCGCTGGTGATCCTCGGCCCCGACCTCGTCCGGATTGCGCTCGATGTCGGTGACGTCGAGGCGGCCAGACGCGCCACCGACGCCCTCAGCCGGGACACCACCATCGGCGTCGTCGACGATGGCCGCCTCAACATCGACGCCGATGCGTTGCGCTGCCGCGGGATGCTCGACGGCGAACTCCCGATGCTCTTCGATGCACGGCGGGTTCACACGGATTGCGACCGCCCCGTCGAAGTCGCGCAGGACGACGAAGCGATCACCCTCACCTTGGCACGACTTGGACGACTCGACGAGGCGTCACGACACATGCAGGTGTGCGTTGCCGTCTGCGACGAGCTCGGGATCATGCTCATCCCCGAACGACTACAGCGCAACCTCGCCGCCATTGTCCCCACTGCCGCTGGTCTCGCCGGCATTGGTCTCGACCCGGCCAAACCCCGCACGGCGCGAGCGGCGACTGGTTGGGGCGCGCTCACCGTGACCGAGCACCTCGTCGCCACACTCGTTGCCGCCGGGCGGACCAACCCTCAGGTCGCCGCTGAACTGCTCATCTCGCGCCGCACGGTGGAATCACATCTGTACCGCATCTTCTTCAAACTCGGCGTCACCAATCGCACCGAGCTCGCCGTCGTCGCAATGCGCTCCGCTGCCGAGAGCTAAAACTTCGAACACCGTGGTTCGATCACCCGAGCAGGACGAGCGCGCCTTGGGTCACGCTCTTGAAGGTTTCCAGCGCGCCGACGTAGTTGGCGGCGAGGCGTTGGGCCACGCCCAGGGCGAGCTTCGCCCTGAGGTTGACGAGCGTGAGTTGGCCTGAAGTCGAGCCGGGGCTCACCGCCGCCGTCGCTCGGGCCATCGCTTCGGCCGCCACCGACTCCGCGATCTGGGCGATCACGAGCTCGGCCAAGCGAACCCGTGCGGTGATGCTCCCATCGCCGGCGATCGCCGCCTCCAGATTGGCCACCGCCGATTGCATCTTCACGATCGCAGCAACCAGGTCACCATCGCGCAGTTTGTCGTCGACGCCACTGTTGCCACGACCGTTAGCGGCCCCATAGAGATCCAAAAGCGCTCGCTGCAGCGCGGCGCGGGCCGCTGCCGACACGGTTGGATCGACGGCAAGAGCCCGGAGCGAGTCGGTCATCCGCTCGACTGCCGCAAGCGGTGTCAGGACCTCGACCGAACCACTGGCCGAACCCTGGCCACCATCGTCGTCGGTGACCGTCAGCGTCGCGGTGTAGACGCCCGCGGCCGCGTAGGCATGCGCCGAAGTAGCCGTCCCGCTGAGGCCCGCTGCGCTTCCGGGCGGGCCATATGGCGTCTCGACGACAGCGGCAACGCTCGTCGACCCATCACCCCAGATGACGGCAGCGGTGTGGGTATCCATCGTCCCGAGGTCGTGGAAGGTGCCGGCGAGCGGAATCGACACCAGCGGCAGGAAGAAGCCTGGCCCTTCGCCCACGGTCACGATCGTTGCGGTGGGAGCGACGTTGGCGACGATGACACGTCCGGTTCCACACGACGACCCACCATTGTCATCGGTAGAGCACACCGTGACGGTGTACGACCCGTTGTCGCCATAGCGGTGCCCGGTGCCGGAGGTGACCGTCGAGACGAGACCGGCCGTTGAGCCTGGCGGGCCGAACGGTGTTTCGCTGACGGTACCGACCTCGGTTGCCGTGCCGTCTCCCCAGTTGACTGATGAGCTGTGGGTGTCGAGCGTGCCGGGATCATCAATCGACGTTGGCGGGAGCGTGGCGAGCGCACCCTCAGTGGCGTCTACCGACCCAACCGTCACCGTCGGAACTGCGTTGGTGACGGATACATCGAACCCAGCACAGTCGAAGCCACCGTCGTCATCGGTCGCGCAGATGCTCACGGGATACGTTCCGTCGTCGGCGTACACGTGCGTGACGTCGAACGACGGCGGCGACACCACACCGAACACCTGCGAGGTGCCATCACCCCAACTGACGGAGGCGGTATGGGTGTCGAGTGCGCCCGGGTCGGTGAGCACCACCGAACGCGTGAACGCCGATCCCTCGGCGATCAACGTGCCGAGCCCGACATCGATCTCCGGCGCGACGTTTTCCACCGTGAAGGACGCAAGCGCAGACGACGATCGCAACGCGTCGTTGGTCGCAGTGAGCGCCACGTGACCGGAGCCGTCGTCGCGGCCACGAAGGATGGCCGTGAGGCCCGTCGCGTTGATGACGCTGGCGATGCCGGGCGGGGTGGAGTCGGCGATGGTCCAGAGCGCGTCGAGATCGTCGTCGCTCGGGTCGGTCGCCGTGCCCTCGAGCCCGGTGAAACCACCCTCGGCGACGACGTAGCTCGTACCGGCGGTGACGAAGGGGATGCTCGGCATCCTCGGATCGGGATGGAACTCGAGGTGGCCAGCGGCCTTGCTACGGGCCTCCACGGTGCTGTCGCTACCAGTGATACCGGGGCCGAAACCATCGGAGTCCGGGTACAGATCGGGGAGCCACGCGTTCAGGATGCGATTGCGGAACGCTCGGTATCCGGCCCGGTTCGGGTGGATGACACCTTGCATGTCGTGTTGGTCCCTGATGGTTTCGTCGAGCCGGACGACCCAATGGTCGTCCGCGCAGTAGCCGTGCTGGTAAAACGAACTGGAAATCCGGTCGACGAAGGTCCAGCCATGCGCGCCGGCACCGTCTGCGACCTCGCCGTTGAGTCGAGCAAGGACCTCGCCGCGCAGCCACCGCGTCTCGGTTCGCGAGACACCGGGGAACATCGTGAAGGTGTCCTCGATGCCGCCACAAAGATCCGATTCGGGATCGTTCGAATCGAAGAAAGGCTTCGTCGTCGGGTCCATGTACTCCGAGATGTACACCCGGTCGGCATCGAGCCCGGGCAGCCCCAGGCCAACGTCGGCGCGTCCTGCACCAGCCGCCGTTGCGGGGGCACGCAGCAGAGCCGCCGCCAACTGGCGGTACCCCTCGGGGAGGCCACACGTGACGCACGTGGTCGTCGGCGAGCCGTCGCCGCCGAGACCCTCGTCGAGCAACTCCTGACCGGTCATCGTCGCCCATCCGCTACCGAACGCCAACTCCATCACGCCGACGATCAGCGCGACGATCGCAGCGCAGGCGAGCCCGGCGACCGGAACGATCAACACGGCACAGGCTGCGGTCGCCGCGACGATCAGGGCATCAGAGGTAGTGGTGGACTCGCACGGCTCGGCGAGCGCGCAGCTCTGCACGATCCCGGCGAAATGAGCGTCGTTGACACCGATCGAGATGTCGATCGCATCGATCTCGCGACCGCCCACCAACTCGGCTGCGGCCTGCAACTGCGGCGGGAGCGCTGGGATCAGCCCGGCTTTGGCGAGCTCGACCTCCGGGTACTTGTCGAGGGCGATCCGGTCCACCCCTGCGTAGGGTTCGATCAAACCCTCCATCACCCTGGCCCCGCTGCAGGCGAGGTTGATGTACGTCACCGACGTGTGTGGGTCGAGTTCCTCGAGCAGCAGCGCGGCACGCGCTGTGCCGTTGAACGCCGACCGGTGGCAGCGGCGATCGACCCAGACCGGCTCGACCCCGTCGGAGGCAACGACATCGGGGGCCCCTTCGCCGGCACCGGCAGAATCTCCGAGGGCGACGATGAGGAAGTCCTGCACGAACACTCGCCGGGTGTAGCCGACAGAGAAACCATCGACCAGGAACAAGCTGATGTCGAATGTTCCTTCCTCCGGGAAGACCACGAAGAACGTGCAGGGCGAGTCGCCTTGTTGCACCTCGACGGTTCCTTCGAGAGCGGCCGGCAGGCGCCATCGATAGGTGATCTGATCCGGACCGGGTGTACTTGCGCATGCGTCCAGATCGACGCGCCAGCCGTCGGCTGGCTGTACGTCGATGGTGGCTGCGATCGTCGTGCACGACCCGGGGTCGCCCGAGTCGGTGCACTCGACACGCGGCACCGGGTTCGGGAAAACGCCGTTGTCGTCAGCCAGATACCGGCTCGGCATCGAGTAGTCGAACCTGACCGACACGTCGTCGATGTCGACCGCCTGCGGGAGTCCGCTGACCGGCGAACTGATCGCCACGCCTGGCCCGCTCGCAACCAGCGCGATGACTACCGCGCGGGCCGTGAACCTGATGATGCCGCAGTTCCGTTTCAAGGGGCCCCCGATCGCAGTTCCTCCTTCAATCAATAGGACTCCAGCAGGCCAGTGTCATCAGTACATTCACTGAGGAATCACGGCAGGCCCGTCGGGCCCTGTGACCCATGACCGGCGACACGGCTCCGCTGTGCCTGGTACAACGTCGACATGGCACCCACCGCACTCACCGCAGTCAC
>JANNHO010000222.1:0-18379 GCA_031404435.1 Acidimicrobiaceae bacterium
TCCACTCCACTCGTCTCCTCGCTGCGCGAGAACAACATCTGCATCCCGACGCAGATGCCAAGGAACGGCCGCCTGGAATGGATTGCCGCGTGCACCACGACTTCGAGACCGACGCCGCGCAGCGCGTTCATACATGCCCCGAACGCCCCGACGCCCGGTAGCACCACTGCGTCGGCCGCCGCGATCTCCTCCGGGTCGACGGTCAGGCGGGCATCAGCGCCGCAGCGCTGCAACGCCTTTTGCGCGGACCGGAGGTTGCCGATGCCGTAGTCGAGCACCGCCACCAGTGGTGTCACAGTACGCCCTTGGTCGACGGTAGCGACGTGCCTTCCACGCGCACCGCATCGCGCAAGCACCGACCAAGCCCCTTGAACACGGCCTCGATGATGTGGTGCACGTTGCGGCCGCGCACGAGCGTGACGTGCAGGGTGATCCCGGCTGCCGTGGCAAAGGACTGCACCGCATGTTCGGCGAGTTGCGGGTCGAACGGCGGAGAGCCGAGCGGCAAGCACTCGGGCATCTCGACCTCCCACACGACGAACGGTCGCCCCGACAGGTCGAGCGCGATGTCGACGAGCGCCTCGTCGAGGGGAAACCTCCCGCTCGCAAACCGGCGAACACCAACCTTGTCACCGAGAGCTTCACGGACCGCCTCACCGAGGGCGATCGCCACATCTTCGACGGTGTGGTGAGTGTCGATGTGCAGATCACCCGTGGCCTGGATCGTCAGGTCGAACCCGCCATGCTTGCCGACCTGTTCGAGCATGTGGTCATAGAACGGGATGCCAGTCGTCGCAGACGCCCGGCCCGAGCCGTCCAGATCCACCGACAGCATGATCGATGTCTCGTTCGTGACGCGGGTGCGGGTGGCCGAACGATTCGCGATCGGGTTACTCATGCCAGGACCTCCTGCAATGCGGCGAGAAAGGTGTCATTTTCGGCCGCCGTGCCAACGGTGACCCGTAAACAACCGTCAAGGCGGGGCCAGGACGAACAGTCACGGATCAACACGCTGCGGTCGAGCAGACCCTGCCACACGGCACGACCGGGTGTGCGGGTGGGTCGGAACAGCACGAAGTTCGCCCCTCTCGGCACCTGGGTGACTGGCAGCCGGGCGAGTTCCGCAGCGATCCGTTGGCGCTCGGCGACGATCGTGCCGACGCGGGCCTCCATGTCGTCGGTGAACCGCAGGGCCAGGGTGCCGGCGATCTGCTTGGCCGAATCGAGGTGATACGGCAGCACCACCTTGTCGAGTTCGGCCACCAGCCAGCGAGGCCCGATGAGGTAACCGAGCCGGGTTCCGGCCATCGACCAGGTCTTCGAAAATGTCCGCGTGACCGCCAGTGGAACGTCCTCGTTCACCAGGTCCAGCGCCGACCATGGGGCGAACTGGCCGTACGCTTCGTCGACCACCAGTAGACCCGGAACCGCAGCCAGTACAGCGCGGATGGTGGCTTCGGGCTCGACGACGCCGGTGGGGTTGTTCGGCGAGCACAGGAACGTCACCATTGGCTGGTGCTGGTCGATCGCCCGCAGCGCCACGCTCGGGTCAAGCGTGAAATCGGCTTCACGGGCAGTCTCGATGACGGCGGCCCCGGTGAGCCGGGCGATGTGACCGTGCAGTTGATACGTGGGCTCGAACGTGCACACCGTGCGGCCGGGGCCGGCGTAGGTGAGCAGCACCGTTTGCAGCACCTCGTTGGAACCGTTGGCCACGAACACTTGATCGGGGTCAACCCCGTGCAGCGCGCCGATCGCCGACCGCAGTGCAGCGGCCGACCGGTCGGGGTAGCGGTGCCATTCGACCCTCGACAGTTCGGCTGTAAACGCGTCGCGCCATGCCAACGGCGGCTCCATCGGCGATTCGTTGGTGTTCAGCCGCACCGCAACCTCGACCTGGGGTGAGTGGTACCCCTCCAGCGAGCGCAGGTCGTCGCGAACGGGTACGGGAATCACGCGCAGCACGTTAGCGATCGCAGGTCTCGGCGGCGGTGTCGGTTTCTGCTGCCGGCCCGCGGCACACTCACGTCATGACGAGTTCCGCAGCGGCCGAGTTGTCGGTTATCGGTGAACATCTTGCCCGCTACCGAGAGCGAGCTGCAGCGATCGCGCGCACGCTGTCAGCCGGGGCCATCGACGACAACGGCGACGTCGTTTCCGCCCTGTTTGAGGCAGAACGTGCGCTGCGCACCGCAGAGCGCGCGATCGACCGATCGACAAAGCTCCTCGAGGGCTGACGCCGATCATGCATGAATCTCACCGAGCGTGAAAACGAAGCAACGGCCCCCAGTGGGGGCCGTTGCTATTGCGAAGTCAGACGGCGGATTCCGACTTCGCCCACAATCCAGGTGGCGGGAACCTGGTTGGTGAACCCATTGTACACCCGTTCGGCAGGAATGCAAGATGGAAGTTCACTCCATGCGAGAACCGACTCACGGCGCGTGGAGTTCACGGTCAGTGAGTCGCTGTGTCAAGATTTCATCTGGATCTCAGGAAGGCTGGCCTGCCCACGGCGCCGTCGCGAACTTCGCTGCCGAAGCAGCGACGACGGGCAGATGTCTTCGAGCACGCACGCTGCGCAATCGGGTTTCTTGGCGTGACACACTCGACGACCATGCAAGATCGTTCGCAGACTGAACGGTCCCCGTTCTGCAGGGCGAACAAACGCGTTGAGCGCAAATTCGACCTTGACCGGATCGTCTTCGACCGTGAGACCCAAGCGGCGGGCCAGCCTGCCGACGTGGGTATCCACCGGAAGTCCCGGCAGCCCGAACGCCACGCTCCGCACAACGTTCGCCGTCTTGCGGCCAACGCCGGCGAGCCTGACGAGATCATCGAGCGCGCTCGGTACCTCGCCGCCGTACCGCTCGACCAGCGCCACAGCCATTGCGATCAGGTTCCTCGCCTTGGCCTGGTAGAAACCGGTCGAACGGACGATCTGCTCCAGCTCAGCGGGGTCTGCGGCGGCCAGGCTGGATGCATCGGGATAGTGGGCGAACAGTGTCGGCGTGACCAGGTTGACCCGCGCGTCGGTGGTCTGGGCCGACAGGATCGTCGCCGCGAGCAACTCGAAGGGGCCGTGGTGGTTCAACTCACACAACGCCTCCGGGTACTCCTCGGCGAGTCGCTGCGCCACGACGGCGGTACGACCCTTGGGCGTACGCGGTGCGGCCATGGCGATGCAGGCTACGGGTACGCGGCGCGGCCAACGGCCACGCAGCGCTCCCGACGGAACCGATGATGCTCGATAACCTCGTCGCCATGTTCCACATCGAGCGGCGGCAGAGCTTGTCACCGTCGCAGCGATCGAGAATCGTCGCCCTCATCGACGTCGTCACCACAGCGAACGGCCACCGACCGATCTCCGACCAACTCTGGTCGGACCTCCGCGAGACGGCTGCATCCGACGTCGTCCATCTGGTCGCCCAACCCGCGGTCGCCCAATCGGGGGCCAGGCCGCACACTGCCAGCGATGCGCCCGACCCGAACGAGATCGCCGGCTACGCCCAGGCCGCACCATCCGACGGCGCCTGGGCGATCGGCGTCGTCGTCAGCCCGGTTCAGCCCAACCGCGATCGCCTCATCGACAGCCTGGTCGCAGCGGCGCTCGAGCTCGTGAGCGACAGCGGGGGCGGACCGGTTCAGTGGTGGGTACTCGGCGATGACGAGGTCGCCGATTCGGTCGCCGCACGGCAGGGATTCGACGACGTGCGAACATTGCTGCAGATGCGTGTCGATCTCCCCGTCGATGCCGGCGTCGCCAGCGATGCTCACCCGGTAGCGGTCCGGCCGTTCCGCCCCGGGCACGATGAAGCCGCATGGTTGCAGGTGAACAACGCTGCGTTCGGATGGCATGCCGAACAGGGTGGTTGGGATCTCGCCACCTTGGTCCAGCGCGAACGGGAAGCATGGTTCGATGCGGAGGGCTTCTTGCTCCATGAACGCAACGGTCGGCTCGCGGGGTTCTGCTGGACCAAGGTCCATCCGACCGCTGCGCCGCCACTCGGGGAGATCTACGTCATCGCCGTGCATCCCGACTTCCACGGCCTTGGCCTCGGCAGGGCGCTCACCACGGCCGGCCTCGTCCACGTGTTCGAACGGGGCATCGCCACGGGCATGTTGTACGTCGACGAAACGAACGTCGCCGCGGTCGGGCTGTACCGCTCGATGGGATTCCGGGTTCATCAACGTGACCGCGCCCACCTGGTGACAGTGCCCCAACCAGCTCGTCTCAGAACCGGAGAACCGCAGTGACCGACACCTTGCCCACGTGGAGCGTTGCCGATGTACACGAGTCACTCACGGCCCGAACGTTCGTCGACGCGATCGAGCAGATGTCCGCCTCCGTCGAGCGGCTCGAAGCGCTGTTCGACCACCACGACATCAGGATCACCGATCCGCGAACTGCCGAAGCAGGTGACGGCATTGCGTGCGCAGCGGTGATCGAGGCGTACAACCAAACGGCAACGCAGGTAGCGAACCTTCGCGCGTTTGCCTACTCGACCGCGGCTGTCGACACCCGCAACGAAAATGCCCAGGCAGCACTGTCACAGATCGAGTCGAGCGACTCCCGCTTGGCCCCACTTCTGGCCCGCTTCGCGGAGTGGGTCAATGTGCTCGGACCCGACGCTCTCGCGGCCCACAACGACATTGCGGGCGACCACCTCGGGCCGATGTACCGGCTGGCCGAACGCGCTGCACACCAAATGAATGAGGGCGAAGAGCACCTGTACGCAGCGCTGGCTACCACCGGATCGGCAGCGTGGGCGCGGCTGCATCGCGAGATCACCTCGCAGCTCGGCGCCGATGTCGTCCTGCCGGGCACCGGGAACGGGACCTCGCACCTGCCGATGCCAGCGGTACGCGGGCTCGCCACCGATCCCGATCCCATCGTACGGCAGGCCGCGTATGATGCCGAGATGGAGGCCTGGCCGCAGATCGCCACGGCCTGTGCGGCGGCGATGAATGCCATCAAGGGCGAGGCAAACACAGTGAACCGCCGCCGCGGATGGGAGACCCCGCTCGGCGCGTCCCTGTATGCAAACAGCGTCTCGCGGGCAACCTTCGACGCGATGCAATCGGCCATCACCGCGTCGTTGCCCAGCTTTCGGTCGTGGATGCGCACCAAGGCCACGCTCCACCATGCCCTCGACCATCCGGGCGAGATCGATCACGGTGACGCCTTGGCGTGGCGCGATCTGTTCGCGCCGGTCCCAGTGGCCGATGGGCGGGTCAGCTGGACGGAGGGGATCGGCCTGGTGCGCAACGCATTCGCCACGTATTCCGCTCCCCTCGCGGGTCTCGTCGATCGCGCCATCGACGAACGATGGATCGATGCGGGGTCCCGTGATGGCAAGGTCGGTGGGGCGTTCTGCATGCCGTTCGTCGACGACCGTTCGCTGGTGCTGTTGAACTGGAGCGGATCAGTCGACAGCGCGCAGACCACCGCCCACGAACTTGGCCACGCGTACCACAACACCCAACTGGCACAGCGCACGCCGCTGCAGAAGCGGCTACCGATGGCACTTGCCGAGACCGCGAGCATCTTCTGTGAAACCCTCGTCGTGGAGGCCGGATTGGCGCACCTCGATGGCGCCGACCGCCTCGCGCTGCTCGACGTCGACCTCATCGGCTCGACGCAGGTGGTCGTCGATATCCGCTCGCGGGTGCTGTTCGAGACCGAGGTGTTCGCCCGCCGCCAGAAGCGGACCCTGGGGATCAGCGAGCTGAACGAGATGATGCGCGAGGCCCAGGTGGAGGCCTACGGCGACGGTCTCGATCACGACACGTGTCACCCGTACATGTGGATCGTCAAACCTCATTACTACAGCAGCCACTTCTACAACTGGCCCTACACATATGGGTTGTTGTTCGGTCTCGGGTTGTTCAGCGAGTACCGCAGCGATCCCGAACGGTTCCGCTCCAGCTACGACGACCTGCTGTCGCGGGCCGGAATGAACACGGCCGAGGAGCTCGGCACCCGGTTCGGCTTCGATGTCACTGACGAGGCGTTCTGGCACGCCAGCTTGCAGGTGATCGCCGACCGCGTCGCCCAGTACAGCCAGCTCGCCGAGTCGACTGTCGAGGCGGCCGTCGAGGCTCGTGCGGGATCGACCACGGCCGGTCCCGGTGCCCGCCAGCACGGATGAGCAGCCGGTATCACTGCACGCGGGCGGATCTCGCCGAGGCGCTCGGCGGTGAGCCGCGGTATCGCGTCGACCAGGTGTGGCGCGGTTGGTACGAACAACTCGCCACCACCGACGAGCTCACATCGTTGCCGAAGTCGCTGCGCAGTAAGCTCGACAGGGTTGCACCGCTCGCGCTCACCGAGGAGGTGCGCCGAGTCAGTGACGATGGCGACACGGTAAAGTACCTCTGGCGCCTCGATGATGGAAGCCACATCGAAACGGTGCTGATGCTGTACCCCGACCGGGTGACGGTGTGTGTGAGCAGCCAGGCCGGTTGCGCAATGGGGTGTGGGTTCTGCGCCACCGGCCAGGCCGGCTTCACCCGCCACCTCACCGTCGGCGAGATCGTCGAGCAGGTGGTCAGAGCATCACGCGAGGCCAAAGACATGAGCCGCCGCCTGGCCAACGTGGTGTTCATGGGAATGGGCGAACCGTTGGCAAACGAAGCCGCGGTATGGGGCGCGGTGGAGCGCATCCACGGCGACCTCGGACTGTCGGCGCGGCATATCACCATCTCCACGATCGGCATCGTGCCCGGCATCCGCGCCCTCACCGAACGCCCCCTTCCGGTCAACCTGGCTGTCTCGCTGCACTCCGCCAACGATGCCGACCGGTCGCGCCTGATCCCGATGAACAAGCGCTACCCGCTCGATGCGTTGATGAGCGCCTGCTCCGACTACCTGCAGGTGAAGGGCCGCAGGATTAGCTTCGAATGGGCGCTGATCGAGGGCGTCAACGACCGCACCAGCGATGCCGACGAGCTGGCCGCGCTCTGTCGCCGGTTCAGCCTCCCCGCGCATGTCAACCTCATTCCCCTCAACCCGACGCCCGGCTGGCCGACCAAGGGCAGCAGTCCCGCCCGCGTCAAGGAGTTCCGCCAGCTCCTCGACGATCGAAGGGTCAACGCCACGGTGCGCCGCAATCGTGGCACCGACATCGAAGCGGCCTGCGGCCAGCTGGCGGCAGGCCAAGCCATCGCCGCGGGACCGGCATCGACACCGGCACCGGCACCGACACCGATCGAGTTGCGCCGCAGCTGACCCGCGTTCAGGTCGCGTACGTGGGATTGGCGACGGCGAGTTTGTCGCGCACGGTCGCCCATACGACGTCGCGCACGTCATCGAGGCGGTCATCGAAGGCGCCGGAGCGGATCGCCGCAGCGAGTTCGGCGTCGTGATCGCACCCAAGTCCGGCGAGCCGGGCGGCATGGGCCGATTGATGCCCGGGACCGAGGTCGATCTCGCGTTCCACCATGGACAGCACGTTGATGGCTACCCGCGCATGGAACTGCAACCGTCCCGTCGTGGCCGGCAGAACCTCACCTTCGAGCCACTCGCGCACCGACTCGACGAGCTGTGCTGCGGTTGGCGCGTCGTGCGGGCTCACCAGCGTCCATCCAGCGCGAGGAACAGATCGTGTTCGTTCTCACACACCCTCCGCCCGATGGCAGCAAGTTCGTGACTGCGGGTAGTCCCGGACAGATGGGCGGCGGCCTGCATGATGCACATGATCCCCCATTTCAGCGTGCCAAGCACTTCCCACCACCGAACCGCATCGGGGTCAACCCGACCCCCTCCGGCAGCTTCGTACGCGCCGAACAATTCGGTGTAGTCGCCCACACCGGCGACCGGCCTGGTCGAACCGAACCGCCAGGCCTTCACACACAACCATCCGAGATCTTCCATCGGGTCGCCGAGGTGGGCGAGCTCCCAATCGATCACCGCCCGCAGCCCCGACTCGTCGACGATGACGTTGCCGAGGCGGAAGTCGCCATGCACGATGGTACGAGCCGCCGAGGACGGCCGATGCGCCTCCAGCCATCGAAACGCAAGTTCGAAGGCCGGATGCGGCTGGCCGAGAGCGTCGAGCAACTGACGGTACTGATCGACCTGATCGGTCTCGGGCAGCTCGGGCACCGTATCGGGCGAGATCGCGTGCAGACGCGCTAATGCCGCTCCGAGCTGACCCGTCAACGCGCCCCGCGCGACGCCGTAGATCTCATCACGCAGGATCTTCCTGGCGATGGTTTCCCCATCCACCGCGGTGAGCACCGTGAACCCCGTGCCGGGAACCGCCGGCGAGTCCGTTCCAGCGGTCGATGAGCAAGCGAGGACGTGGGGAACCGGCATTCCCGCTCGCTCCGCCGCGCTCACGACCGATGCTTCCAGTCGCATGTCACGTAGGTCGCCTGCGCGTTGGATCTGCACGACGAGCGGGCGGCCGTCGGCGACGAAACGCCAGGTCTCGCGCGAGGCACCGCCCGACAACCGCACGAGGCCGTCCACGGCACCCACACCCGGCACGCCTTCCAGCATCGCGGCCAGATCTTGAACTGGCCCGGAAAGCGGGACGCCAGCGGGGGCGCTGTTCGGCGAACTCATCGACGCCAGCCTGACCGAACTGAGTGAAAGTGGTCGAACGCGAAGCTCAACAGTGCGCCCGCGTGGTCGGATACGGGTTCACCGCGGCACCTCCACCGGGATGGATCTGGAAGTGCAGATGCGGGACCGAGAACTTGGCATTACCGGTGTCGCCCACGTAGCCGATCACCGTGCCTGCGGTGACGTCGCCCTGCGCGGCCCAACTGTCGAGATGCGCGTAGTAGTACTTGTTGCCATCGACCCCAGCGATCCACACGCTGTTGCCCCCGAGGTTGTTCACCTTCTGCTGCGCGAAACCGTCAACGACGGCGACGACCGGCAACCCGCGGGCGGCGATCATGTCGACACCTTGGTGCGATCGGCCGCCACTGCGCGGTGCACCCCACGTGTCGCCGAAAGCGGCAGGTCCCTGCACCGGACAAATCCAGGCCGCCCCGCCCAGATCGCCGGGCGCCGAGCCCGGACGACCGCCGATGCCCGCCGTGCCGGTCTGTCCACCTCCAACGCCGCCCGTACCGACCCTGGTCGGGGCCGAGTCGTCGATGTCACCCTCGCTGGCGACCTCATCGGGGTTGACCGGGTTGCTCGTCTCCGGGGCTGTGATCGTCGGAGCAACGAGTTGGGCACCATCGGCCGGCGACAACTGGGCAGCGATGTCGGCTCGTTGCTGCGCCTCGGCCTGCCGGCGACGCTCGCTCTCCTCAGCGATCAATGCCTTGCGCACCGCCTCGTCCTCCAACCGCTGCGCCTCGACCTCCTTCAACCGATCGACTTCGGCAAGCGCCTCCTCGCGACGCTGCCCGAATGCGATCCGTGCTGCCTCCGTGGAGGTTTCGGTGGCAGCCAACTCGGCTTGCTTGTCGGCCACGGCGAGGACGAGAGAATCGAACTCGTCGAAATCGTCGGCCGACGTATCGTTGGCGATGTCGATCAGCACATCCATCCGCGCTTGATCACCGAAATCACCGAAGCCCGTCAGCAACGGAACCGACGTGGTTCCGGAGCGAACGAAGCGGTTGATCGCGACCGCTTCGACGCTGCTGCGCAACTCGTCGATCCGGATTTCCAACGCACTGATCTCAGCCCTCAGACCTCGCTGAGCGACCTCGAGGGTGTCGAGCTGGGACTCTGCTTCGAACACCGCGTCCGCAGCTGCGTTCGCACGCTCGCGCGCGTCGGCAATCTCCTTCGCCGCCTGTTCTGCATCGGATTCAGCAGCATGACCGACGCCCACCGAGACCATCCACGAACTCCCCGCCGGGGGAAACACCGCGGGGAGCGCCGAGGCCAGAACGGCGATGGCCAGCATGGTCGTTCTTCGGGCGCGCATTTAGCACAAAGGCTAGCCGCCACGGCAATTCGATGTCGGTGATACCAAAGTCTTGACGATGTCCATAGCGTCACGTCGATGACGGCGTACATCCTCAACCTCGACCGCGTTTCTTTCGTACGCGACGGACGGGTAATCGTGGCGCCGATCACGTGGCAGGTGCAGGCATCTCACAGGTGGTTGATCCTCGGAGCGAACGGGTCGGGCAAGACCACGCTGCTACGGCTGTGCGCCATGTATGAACACCCATCTACTGGGACCATCAGCGTGCTAGGTGAGCAACTTGGCCGCACCGACGTCCGTGTACTGCGCCGCCGGATCGGCTACTCCTCGGCAGCCATGACGGCACAAATGCGCCCGGAGCTGAGCTGCGTCGACGTGGTCATGACCGCGAAGAATGCCGCGCTCGAACCATGGTGGCATCGCTACGACGACGCCGACCGCGCCCGCGCCGTGGGGTGCCTCGATCGGATGGGCGTAGCGCACTTCGCCGACCGATCGCTCGGGGTGCTGTCGTCAGGTGAGCAACAGCGGGTGATGTTGGCGCGCACACTGATGAACGAGCCGGATGTGGTGCTGTTGGACGAGCCGAGCGCACGCCTCGACCTCGGCGGACGGGAGGAACTCGTCGGCGCGCTCGCCGACCTCACCCTCGATACGGCCGCCCCACCCCTGGTGCTCGTCACACACCATCTTGACGAGGTCCCGACGGGAATGACCCACGTGATGATGCTGCGCGACGGCGAGGTCGTGGCGTGCGGTCCGCTTGATGACACGCTCACCGCAGCGGCGCTCAGCGAGTGCTTCTCCATCGACCTCGAACTGCAACGCCGCCCGGATGGGCGCCTGGCGGCGTGGGCCACGGGAGTCAATCGGGCGGCTGCGACACCAAGCTGAGCAGACGCTCACGTCCAGCGAGGATCTGCTCGGCCAGCACCCGCTCCATCACCCCACCGGTCCACAGTGCCCCGCCGTAGTGGAGCTCCATCTCGAGACGGCTGTCGTGCTGGCCGGCACCGGGCTGGCCAGCACCGGGCGGACTGGCAACAGGGGCGGACACGACGCAGGCGTTGAGCACCCAAGCCGAGTGCCGCCGTCCGTCGATCTCAACGCGCTCAAAGCGAACCCTGCGCGCCGCTCCGTCGTGCACCGTTCGCACCATCCGCAGCCGCTTCGAGCGGGCGAACGGGCCAACTCGAGCGCGGAGCTCGACGTTCCACGCGGCAAGCCCGTCAATGCCGCGAACGTCGGCTTCGACGCGATGTGTGAGGAGCATCCACGCCGGATAATCGGTCAGGTCAGAGACGAGCCGGTACAACCGGTCCGGGTCGCATTGGGCCTCCATCGACGCGTGAACATCCACCGGGGCAGTATCGCAACTTCCCGGCCGGGCGTGCGCACGAGACCGCCACTGCGTCCTGGCAACTCAGTCGTCGGCGGCGAAGCCCTGGAACGCACGCGAGAGCAACCGGCCACGGGCGTTGAGTAGCCCGTGGAGATCGTCGGTCTCATCGAAGTGGGGCTGCCACGGGGCCTCGGGCGCCGACTCGGGCGCCGACTCGGGCGCCGGCCCCGTCGGCGGGGCTGCTTCGGCCGATTCGGACTCGTCCGCAGCACGGGCCACCACCTGGGATTCCGTCTCAGCCAGCGGGGTCGCTGCGGTCGCGTCGTCGTCGATGATCGAATCCAACATCGTCGCGTCGAGGCGAAGCTGCTCACCGGTGGCATCGCGCGGTGCCCGCGCTCGGCGCGACCGGGGCTTTGGCGCCTCATGGGGCAACACTTTGAACAGGCGCGGCACCGGCTCTCGCCGGTCATCGAGCATCCACCCCAACGGAACCACCATCGCGTCGGCGTGACGGCGGCACAACACTCCCGCCCGCGCCCCCTGCGCAGCGTGGAACCCATCGATCCAGACCACCAACTGTTCCGCATCGAAGCCGTAGGTCACGTCGGCCGGCGTCGAGCATCCGGGTCGTTCACACAGCCGCGCCATACGGCCTACGGTACCGCACTGCCGCAGGCTTGGCGTGGCTCGCCGAGGACGACGCGGCGACCTCCCCACATGCGGGGGAACCACCGGGCAGTTCAGCCCGAAGACCACACTCGAGCAGCCATGCGCCCGCTGATCGACGACATCGCGATCGGCCCGAGCAACCGGGAATCGGTGGAGTCATGTCGATTGTCGCCGAGCACGAACACATGCCCATCGGCCACCGTGATGGGGCCGTAGTAGGCTCCATCCATGCCCGTGTGGTTGGCGTAGGGCTCGGCGACGGCTGCGCCATTGACCACGAGTCTTCCGTCATCGAGCCCAACCGAATCGCCGGCAACGGCAACGACCCTCTTGATGATCAAGGCATCGCTGTCGAGCACCCGCACCACCACGACGTCACCCCGCCGGGGATCACGCCAGTTGTAGCTGAGTTTGTCCACGACGATCACGTCGCCATCGTGGAGCGTTGGCGACATGCTGTCCGAGTGAACGCTCAGCGGCTCGGCGATGCCCGCTCGCACGCCGAGCATGCAGACGACGACGGCGGCAACCCATACCAGGCGCCGGACGAGCCGCCGCTGCGCCGCATGCTGACTGTTTGTGTGGGTCGACGCGTGGTCCGCGTCGACCATCGAGCAGACGGCGGCGCTCACGACTTCAGAGGACGCCGGTCGCGCCGAGGGTCCACAACACGATCCCCACGGCGGCAAGCGCATTGGCGCTGCGTGTGCGCGCCCGACGATCGATGACGCTGAGCAACACCACGACGAGGAGCAGTTCCGCGATCAAGGTGGAGATGTCCAGCGGACCGATTTCTTCGGGTGTGCGTGGCGAAATCGACTGACCGGCAACGAGGCGGCCGCCGTGAGCCGACATCTGCGGCGAGAACGGCAAGCCGGAGGTACGGCTCACCACATAGAGGCACAGCACGCCCACCGTGGCCCAGAGCGCGGCAACGGTCATCGCCGGTGACAACCGGTCTCTCATCAGGAGCACGGCGAAGGCGGCTTGGGCGAGCGCGAGCGCGATGAAGAAGATCCCCGCTGCGGGCCACGTTCGAAGGTGTGCGGGCACGGCCACGGCATGAGCGAGCGCAGCGAACGACGACAGCACGACTGCCAGATCCACGACAGGCGAACGGGCGAGTTTTGCCGGCGCGTCGACACCTACGCGACCTCGTCGTCTCGACCACCCGACGGAGGCTTCCATCAGAACTCGTCCTCGTCGGCGATGTCCTTGCACGGAACACTCAGCGGGTGCGCGGCGACTTGGACCGGGTTGACGACTTCGAACTGCGTCATCATGTCGTGATCTTCGTGCACGAGGTTGTGGCAGTGCATCATGTACTTGCCGCTGCCTTCGAACTTGGCGACTACTCGCACCGTCTCGTTCTCGCCCAGATACACGACGTCTTTCGGGCCACGTTCGTAGGCGAATGGCGGCTTGCCGTTGCGATCCAGGATCTTGAAATCGATCAAGTGGATGTGTGCTGGGTGAAACCATCCGCCAGAGAGGTTCTGCAGGTTCCAGATCTCGACATCGCCCGAGTTGACCGACGCCTCCACGAAATCGAAGTTGCTGTCCACGACGTCTTCCCAGGTGTGCCCGTTGATCGTCCACTGACCGCCCTCGCGACGGAAGTCGAAGTTGCGGGTTCGCACGGCCTGCGCCTCGGTGAGATCCATCACCGAGTTGACGGTGGCGAGCACGCCAGGCACGGCATTGTTGGAGGGGTCGAATGCATCACCGACGACATCGAAAGCCATGATCTTGTCGGTGTTGGCGTAGTTTTCGTTGTTCTTCGGGCTTGAGTTGCGCATCACAACGCGCCGACCGACGGGGTACTTCGAGAAGTCGATGACCACGTCGTACCGCTCGGCCATGCCGTGGCGGATGTTCCTGACCAACTGCGGTCTTGGCATCAACCCGCCGTCAGTGGCAACAACGTTGAATGAGTCGCCGCTGTCGAGCGACCAGCGGAACGAACGCGAGATGCATGCGTTGAGTACGCGGAATCGGTACTTGCGGCGCTTCACCTTCATCGCCGGCCAGGGGCGCCCGTTCACCAGGATCACATCGCCGAACATGCCCGAATCATCCTCGAGCGAGAACAGCAACGAACCATCACTGTTGAACATTGCGTCGCCAAGGATCAGCGGGACGTCGTACTCGCCCTTCGGAAGCGGGAGCGCCTCCTCGGAGCTATCGGTGAGCTGATACATCGCGGCGAGCCCGTGGTAGACGTTTTCGGCGGTGTGATGCAAGCCATGGTCGTGGTACCACAACGTCCGTGCCGGTTGAGCGTTCTGGTACGAGTAGTCCTTGTAGTAGTGGGGTTCCGTGACGTCGCTGGCGTAGCCATCGAACTGCGGAAGTGAGGGCGATCCGTGGAGGTGAACCGATGTCCACTGTTGGTAGCCGAGGGTTTCGTGCACGGGTGGCAGGTTGTTGTAGAACCGGACCTTCACCGCGCGGCCTTGGCGAACCTTGATCGTCGGCCCGGGAACGGCGCCGTTGTAGGCATAGAGCGGGGTACGGAGACCGGGGATGATCTCGGCTTCGATTCGCGACATCGTGATCTTGTAATAATCGGTGGTCGCGTCGGTTCGGAGAGGAGTCGCGACCGGCGGAACGGTCAGCGGGATGCTGAACGGCACCGGCAGGCGGCTCTGGGCAATGCGCCCGCTCACCGCCGAGCGGGCGCTGACGGCACGTTGCGCCGGGAGCGCTACCGCAGCGCCCGCAAACACTCCGGCCTTGACGACGTCACGTCGTGTCAGCGAGCTGAACCGATCACTCACTCGACGGCTCGAGGTCCCTGTTCCGATCTCGGCGGAAGTCTCGCCTGAAGTCTCGCCTGAAGTCCGTCCGTGTCCCATTGAGCTGCCCGCCTTTGCTCGTGGGTCCCTCCGACCAGGAACCTACGTGGTGAATCTTCGCCACGCAACGTCGACCATGTCAAGCATCTCCCTACTGTGTGTGATGCAGTTCTGAATGGGTCCGCCACGATGCGCGGTCAAATTCACTACCCAAACCGCCCGCGTGACCACTATTGGTCGAAATTCGGCACCCTTTCACCCGCAACCCACCCAATTTCGTATGGTTTGGCTCGACTTTGTGACATCTGTCACGCTGACATCCGTACACGGTCGACGGCGACCGGTCGTCGTAGGGCACGCACACTCACATCCGTTCTGGTCACGTGAATCCGGCTCAGCGCCGGGAGTACGTGACCAGAACGAGATCAGCGAGCGCACAGAGCCAGGGGAGGTACCTGAACGTGAAACAGGCTCTTGCCCCTGGGCATCAAGTGGGCGATACGGGGCTCGAACCCATGACCTCCACGGTGTGAACGTGGCGCTCTAGCCGACTGAGCTAATCGCCCCTGTGGGGAACACGCACGCTAGCAGCGGGTCCCCCGATCCACCACTGTTACGCCCCGTTCAACGACCCGAATCGCGTATCGATTCCGTGAGCGCGCTGCGGTCTGGCAACTGGGCCAAGCAGACGTACTCCTGGTCGAACTCCCAATTGTCCTCGAGCGGGTAGATCGTGAAGACCACCAACTCGCTGTCATCGAAGGTGGTCCCCACGTACGCGTCGAAGTCAGGTGCGCAGGCTTCGAAGATCATCTCGTCGACCGCCTCGCTGCCGGGGTACGGATCAGATCCGGAACCGAGATCGCCGACCGAAAAGACCTCGGCCTCGTGCGGCTCGTCACATGTGTGGCTGTCGAGACGACTGATGCTGTCGACTCCCGTCTCCGGCAAATCGACGCAATCGCCCACCTCGAGCGCTCGAACGTCGGTCGTGCCGGCGACCTCGCTGATCACAGCAACCCACACCGCAGCCGCAGCGGCCACGCCGAGCAAGCCAAGGATCCAGCCAGTGCGGGCCATCGCCAAACCCTGCTTGGCTCCGGCGGAGCGCTTCACCTCGCGCGCCCCGAGCAAGCCGAAGACCACTGCCAAGACCGGAACGGCCACGGTGATGAACAGCACGATCGACACGAGGCCCAGCACAAACCCGGCGATTGCCTTGCCGGAACGTGACGGCGTTGCACCGAGGGCGAAGGTTGGGCCGGCCCCATAGGCGAACGGCGGCGCCTGGGGCTGCAGGGCTGCGGGGAATGCGCCGGGGTTGCCGTACGAGCCTGCCGGACCAAAAGGCGGCACCATCGCCGGTGGAGACGACGGCGGCAAGGTTGGCGGTGAGCCACCACCGATCGTGCCCGGCGGTGGCGGAGGCGGAATGTCGCTCATGGCTCAACCGTAGCCACACGCGCCGCACGCGATTGCGAATGCGGCCCTGCTACGGGACCTTCCGTACGACGCAGGCGGTGCCCATTCCCTGCCGATCGCGGTAGGCCTCGGTCGACGCCGGACAGATCTGGTCGAACGGAATCAATACCTGGACAACCGCATCGTGGGCGCCGTCACACGACACCTCGACCGCTTCGAGGTTGCCCGAGAGCGTGACGCAATCAGCAGAACGCAAAATCCCGTCGGGACGCACGGGCAACGACGGTCCGGCGAGGGCATGACCGATCACCACGATCAACACACCGGCGACCGCCATCCCCAACATGAACCGCCATGGAATGCGCGCCGGCCCGTACGCCGCAGCGGCAGCCCGCTCGGATGCCACGTGTTCAACGCGTGGCTGACCTTCCCACGTCGCGGTTGCGGGCGCACCGGCCGGGGTGCCGCGACTGGCCAGTTCGGCGTCGTAGCGTCGACGACGATCGCTGTCGCCGAGCACTCGCCACGCTTCGTTGACCGCTGCCATCACGGTTGCCGATGCATCGCCGTTGCGGTCCGGGTGCGCGTGACGCGCGGCCTGCCGGTAGGCCGCGCGCGCACCTCGGGACGCAAGGCCGTGGGAGCTACACCAAGGCGTTCGTAATGCGTCATTCGGACGCAGCTCCGGTGGCGGCCCCGTGAGTCGTCTCATTGGCGGCCGCGCTGACGGGGCGGCCCACGGGCGTCAGTACCCGAGGTCGAGGTGGACGGGGCCGAGCAGTTCGTCACCGACACGGAAGCGGCGCACGTTGGCCGAGATCCGCTCGGACAGCAACGGGACCGCCATCTCGGGGGTGTTGCCGACGTGCGGGGTGATGATGCAGTTCTCGAGATCCCACAGCGGATGATTGTCGGGCAGCGGTTCTGGGTCGGTCACGTCGAGCCCCGCACCCCCGACCTGGCCGGCTTGCAGCGCCCAGACGAGATCATCGGTGACGATGTGGCGGCCCCGCGCGACGTTCACGATCCACGCGTGGTTCTCCATGATCTCGAACTCGCTGCGCGACAACATGCCTTCGGTCTCGTCGGTCAGAGCAAGTGCAACAACGACGAGGTCGGCGCCGGCCAGCGCGTCGATGTACCGATCGGCTTCGAGTACCTCGTCGACGCCTTCCATCTCCTGCACCCTGTTGCGCACCACCGTGATCCGGCAGCCGAACGGGACAAGCAAACGAATCAACGACTCGGTGATCCCGCCGCCGCCCAAGATGGTCACGTTGGCCTCATGCAGGTTGGCCCCCCGGGGTCGGGTCCACGTGCGCTGCCGCGCGTAATGGCCGACACCGCGCATGCCCGCCAGGGCGAGTGTCAGCGCAAGCTCGGCCACCGGCTCGGCGTACACGCCCTTGGCACAGGTCCACTGGCGATCGTCGTCGACGAGGTGGACGAACTGTTCGATTCCGGCGAACGGCAACTGCACCCAGTCGAGGTGGTCATTGTCCTCCATCGTGCGCTCCAGCGCAGACGGGTCGCGCGACGACGTCCAGACCAGGCCATCCGCATCAGCCACGTCAACCACGTGACCACCGCCGGCAACGATTGCATCAGCGATCCAAGCGGCCTCACTATCGGGGGCCACCGCAATTCGAGGAGGGCCGTCGTGCCCGGCCGATCGACGGCTACGGGCATTGGAAGTACTTGGAGGCATTGCCCGCGAGGTTACTGCTCAGGTGCCGGTCATGGTCGCGGCGATCTGCGACGACGATTCGCCAGACCGCTTCAGGATCAACGCTGCGGCACCGAGCGACAGCAGCGTCACCCCGATCAGCAGCGTCGCCATCGCGGCGATCTCGGGACGGCGTACGGTGCGGGCCAGGCCGAACACGTACGTGGGGAAGGTGTTCGTGCCCGGCGCCTTCACGAAGTCGCTGATGATCACGTTGTCGAGAGCGAACGTGAACGCAAGCAACGCGCCGGCCAGGACCGCCGGCGCAATGAGCGGCAGCGTGATCTGACGGAACACCGTGAGCGGTGGAGCGAAGAGGTCGGCGGCGGCCTGTTCGAGACTCTCGTCCATGCCCGACATGCGTGCCCGCACGATGACCTTTGCGTTTCTTGGCGGATTATCGCGCTCCGCTTCAGGTGGGGAGTTGGGTCTGCATCAATTCTATAACGAGGTCGCCCTGAAAGATCCCTCAGCGAAGGTTTTCGATTCTCTCGATATGTCCCAACATCAATTCGTG
>JANNHO010000223.1:0-17333 GCA_031404435.1 Acidimicrobiaceae bacterium
ACCGAGCCGTGGGCCGCTCCCTCCTGGCGGGCCCAAGCACCGGCCACGGCTTCAGCTGACACGCCGACGCGCGAGCGACGGACCCCGTCGCCCGTCACTGGTGCAGTACCCGGCGGGCGTCGAGGCGGTCCACGAACCAGCCGGCCGGTGCACGCACCATGTCGATGGTGCCGGCCGCCCATCCCTCGCCGCCGGTCAGTTCCGGGGGGAGCAGCGACGGAACCGACATCGGCACCTTCACCCTCGTGCCCACCGGTTCATCATCGGCCGATTGGTCACCGTCGAGAAGCGGTTCACCGACGGTGATCTCGGCCAGTTCGACAGCGGCGAGATCTGTCCGAAGACCGCGTACCAAGTCGGTGAGCAGTTCGTTGGCCTCGGCATCGGTCCACGTTCCCGCGCGGGCTCGGGCGGCGACGACCGCATCGAGGCCCTTCCGTTCGGCAAGGGCGATTCCAACGCTTCGTGCGGCCGGCGACAGCATGGCCCAGACCTCGAGGTGCTTGCCCCACAGCACGGCGTCGAGGAAACTGCGCGCCGACTCGGTCGCGGGGTGCGCAACGGTCATGGCCGTTCCCATCCGGCTTCGTAGAGCACGTCGCGGAAGCGGACCCGTTGCGGGCCTTGGAAGAGCTCTTGGATGAGCTGATCGAGGGCCGTGTCGGCAACGAACCGTTCCTCGATCGGTAGCGCAGCGTGGACGCGGAGCTGTCCGGCGAGACCGGCGCGCAGGACATGGTCGGGCAGTTCGGCGAGCACCCATAGCGTGGTGCGGAGTATCGACCGGGCTTGCTCGGGCGGAGAGTCGCAGGCCGCGCCCGCGGCCTCCGCGAACGCGTTCGTGCGCTGCGGATCCGGGCGAACCGCGAATCTCTCGATGAGCGAACGGACGAGCGGCAGCCGCTCCTCGTCACTCACCGAACCGAGCAGAGCGCCACGATGCGCAGCCTGGCTACGTCCAGGGTCGAGCCGAGCCAACCGTTTGGTGACGTCGTCGAGACGGGTCATCGCCGCTCGCCACTGGTCGGCATGCCCGCGTGGGTCGAAGAGGTTGATAGTCGCTTCGAAGTACCACAGGGCCCTGCGCAGATCGTCGAGGTTGGCGCCGCCGGCGTGGGCAACGCCGAGGTTGAACATCGTCACGGCGTGATGCTGCGGGAACCCGCCGAGCGTGAACACTTTGAGCGCGTCGGCGAAGTGGGCGACTGCCTCGGTGTGGCGCCCCTCGGCGGTAGCCACCTGACCGAGGCTGTGATGGGCCATGCCCGTTTGAATCGGTGCCGTCGCCACGTCGACCGAGGCAAGCCCGCGTTCCAGATCGGCACGTGCTTGGGCGAATCGACCGAGGCTGAACAGGGCAAGTCCTCTGTTGATCAGGATCGTCGCCTGAACGCGAGCTTGCGCCGCGGTGTCGCCAGGCGAAGCAAGTACGGTGACGGCCCGATCGAATGCATCGACAGCTTCGGCGAAGCGACCAAGATCCGATCGGGCAAGCCCGACGTTGGACCACGCCGCAGCCTGCTCGTCGATGTCGACTCTGCGGTCGAGGAGTCGGGCGGCGCGCTCGAACAGCTCCGCTGCCTGCAGCGGTTCCGAGACGGCTCGGTGCTGGCTGGCCATAGCGGTCAGGATGCGGGCGTGTTCAACGGGTGCGCGTGCCTCGCTCAACACTGCTCGGGCTTCGCGAAGCAGGTCAAGTGCACGACGGTGATCGGTGGTGGTGGTCTCGCCGAGCGCCACGGCGAGGCGGTAGGCGGCCATCGCCCTGCCCACGGGATCATCGACCGGTGACCGGCCCGTGTAGGCCGCGTCCAGCGCGGCCACCGCTTCGGCGGTGGACGTCATGACCCCACGAGCAGGTCGGCCACGCAGCGTTCGACTTCCGCCACCGCAACGTCGACCGCAGCCGCAACAACATCGGACAGACCGATTCGGAGCACCTCGAGCTCGAGCGGTTGACACCCGACCAGGAATCGCCGCTCCGGGAGCACGCCGAGCGCCTTGGCGACCATCAATGCCCGTTCCGGTGTGGCGAGGTGCATGTCGGCAAGCATGTCATGGCGCTGCATCGGCGTCATCGTTGTCACGTCGATGACATCGGGGTCGATGACCAGTACGGTGCCAGCCGGCCGCCCCCGATCTACAGCGTCGATCACGACCAGCGCGTCATAGCCGGATTGCAGTTCCTGCACCAAGGCGATTCCACCAATACCTGTCTCGATCACGTCCACGCCCTCGGGTTGCGGGCGCTGCAGCAGCCGGCGCGCCGTCTCCACGCCGAACCCGTCGTCGCCGTGGAGCACGTTGCCCACTCCGACGATCAGGATTCGCACTCGACTCCCTCGCCCGCCAGAGGGCTCTCGGTGACAAGGCGCTCGATTGGGCACTCGACGACTCGTGTTGCCCAGCCGTGCAGGACCCACCACGCCACGTACTTCTCGAACTCTGTCCACTGCGCACCATCGAGCTGCTCACGAACGTGCTCGTTGCGCTTGTCGATCTCGCTGGCGATCACGCGGTCGAGCACATCGATCACGACCGAGTCGTCCAGCAAGCCGAGCGCCTCTCCATCCCCGAGCCGCTGGGCGATGGAGCTCACCACAGCCGCATCGATCCCCGGTGTGCTGGTTTCCCGTGAAACAGCTCCGGCCGAGAAGCGACGACCGATTGCGCTCTCCTCGACACGGCGTACGCAGTACCCCACGAGGAACGCGCTGGCAGCCCAGTCGGCCACCTCTCGGATCGATTGATTGCAACGCTCACGTTCGATCATCGCAGCCCGGTAGGTCGCGGCGGCGACGCTCAGCGGGTGCGCCTGGGCGAGCGCACGAGCCGCGAACGCGACCTCCTCGGCCAGCGCTGGCGGGCTTGCCGGGGCGATCGGGGTGGGTTCGCCGATCGAGGTGCGTGTGCCGGTGCCGGCGCGGGTCATCGCCTCCGCCCGATCTGCAGGCCGGACGCGACCTGGCCGGCGACGGGTGGCGGATGAGGGTCGGCCCCCGATTCGACGTATTCCACCCGGCGGTAGTTGCCCCAGTGGCGACGTAGCGAGGCGTCGACCTCGGTAGCCAACGTTGCCGTTGCCGCCGTACACCCGTCGCAGCTGCCGTGCATGGTGACCGTGACGACCCCGTCCTCGATCGAGGACACCTCCATGTCCCCACCGTGGGAGTGGAAATACGGTCGCACCTCGGCCAACGCGGCCTGTACCCCGCGACGTGCCTCGACCATGTCGCTGCCGACACCGAGCCCGTACGCGGCGAGCAGCGTGCCGACGACCGGATCGTCGGCGAGGGTGTCGAGGAAGACCTCTCCGCGCCACTGCCGGGCGAGTTCGACGAGGCGACCGATCCCCTCGCGGTGGAACGCGTCGATCCAGTCGAGCAGGTCACCGACGTCGGGGTTCTGCCCGACGAGCACCTCGGCGAGTTCGGCGATCCGTTCCGCAACCTCCGCGAACTCCAACCGCTCCTCGTTCATCGGGCCAGCTCGGCACGAACGAGCGCGGTCACGTCACCAACCACAGCCTCCACCGGATCGGAGAAGCCCAGCCCGAACGCGCGGTCGGCTGGCTCGACCTCGATGATCACTGTGTCGACCGGGAACACCCGGCCCCAACGGCAGACGGCGAGCGTGTGGTCGAGATCGATGATTCCTCCGACGGCCTCGGTCAGGCGTTCGTGGACCTCCGCATCGGGCGGCGGGGTGAGATCGAGTTGGTAGTGGCGGACGGTGCCCGGCGCGTCGATGTCGCGCGGCATTGCCCCAATCAGGATCACCCGATCGGGCACCAGTTCCTGCAGGCGGTGCATCACCCGGTGAGCGGCGTACGACAGATCCTCGAGCACCACGCCGTCGCCCCACGCCTCGTCGATGTGGCGATTGATCCACTGCGTACCGAAGTCGAGGTCACGCAACCACGGCAACCCGATGCCGCCGACCAAGATCACTCCCACCGACCGCCGGCCCGGACCTCCACGACCGCGACTGCGGTGATCATTCGAGTGTGCAGCCGCACGAGTTGACCTCACGGGTGATGATGCCGCGCCCGGTGTCGATGTGGGTGGTGCACGGCATGCACGGATCGAAGCTGCGGATGGCCCGGAGGATGTCGATGCCGCGGATGTCGTCACCGGCGGTCGATTCGAGGATCGGGGTGCCGACGATGGCTTCCTCGTACGGTCCGGGTTGGTCGAAGGGATCCCGCGGGGAGGCGTTCCACGTGGACGGGGTGTTGATCTGGTAGTTGACGATCTTGCCCTTGTCCATGTGCAGGTGGTGGGTGAGGTACCCGCGCCCGGCCTCCCAGAACCCGACCGACGTGCGCTCGTCCTTGGGGATCGTGTAGCTGCTGGCCACCTTCGTCTCCCCAGCACGCCAGTATTCGAACGCCTTGGTCAGGTTGATCATCCCGATCGCCGCAGTGAACGCGACGCCGTAGGCGCGACCGCGGTTGCGTTCGAAGGCGTTCAACCGTGCCGGCACCTTCCAGTTCAGTTCCATCTCGGGCAACTCGTGACGTGGCATCACCATTCGCAGCCCATCGCCGGTGGAGGTGATGAACGGATTGTCCGGCATCTGATTGGCGAGCGCAGTGGTGATCATCCGTCCGTAGACGCCGGTTTCCATCGACAGCCGGTCCCAGCGTGGTGCGGTCGACCACGAGTACTTCTCCTTGAAGTTCTTGCCGACCGGTCGGGGGATCGTCTCCTTGTTCCACATGTGATACGGCGACAGCGGGTTGCCGAGCGGGTCGGTGGCGAAGCGTGCCGCACCGGAGCCGTTGGCCGCCCAGTCGTCGTAGTACGAGTGCTCGACGAACTCTTCGATCCCCATGTTGATCCGGGTGAGGTCGGTCGTGATCAGTTGCCCATCGACGACGATGCCCGGTGCGGAGTACCGACGGTTGCCCCACGCATCGCAGTTGGCGTACGTCGCGTCGTAGGCATCGGGATCGTCCCAGATCCCTGTTTGGATCAAGTTGAGCGGGCGGTCACCGACGAGCGCGTACTTCGGGTTGGCCTCGAGGAAGAAGTCACAGATGTCGTCCCAGATGCCGGCGAGGCGTTTGGCGTAATCGAAGATCTTGGCGAGGTTGGCGTAGAACTCGTTGAACGTCGTGGTCGAGATGGTCGTCGAGACCCCGCCCGGTACGAGCGTGGACGGATGCGGGTACTTGCCGTACATCAGGGTGCACATCACACGGGCGATGCGTGTGTACTCGAGCGACTCGAGGTAGATGCGGCCCTCCAGCGGGTTGAACCCGTCCATCAGGTCCTTGATCGTGCGGTAGCCGTGCACGTCGGAGTGCGGCGCCGGGGTATTTTCGGCCCGCCGAACCAGTTCGGGATTGGTAGCCGAGACGATTGCTGTCGAGTAGTCGGGACCGGCGAGCAGCCCGAGGTGGAGTGGATGGTCGTAGAACATCTCGGCCACCTCACCTAGGTTGCGGACCAGCACACCCAGCGGCGGTGGGCACACCCCGAACGCCATCTCGATGGCGAGCGACGACACCGTCGAGTGCACCCCTCCGCACACACCGCAGGCTCGCGAAGAGATGTCGATGGCGTCGCGCGGATCGCGCCCTTTGAGGATGATCTCGTACCCGCGGAACAGCATCGCCTGCGAGTGCGCCTCAACGGCCGTCCGGCTCTCGAGGTCGAGCACTGTGTGCACCGCCAGGGCACCGGCCACGCGGGTGACGGGGTCGATGCTCCAGTCCTTGAGCCGCGGCGGGGGCTCGGCCAGTGCCGTTGCGTTGGCGCCGCCCGGCCGCACGTAGCGCCGAGCCTCGACCGGTTCGAACGCATATGGGTTTTGCCAACCGGGCTTGAGCGAGGCCTTGCCGAACTCATCGAAATCGATGGGGAGGTTCTTGAAGCACATGATCGACGCCTACCTCGAGGCCTTCTTTTGTAGCTGCTTGTAGAAGCGATGGATCGTCTTTTCAGCGCCGAGAGGTTGCGTTCGGTATCGCGCCCACCCGCTGGCAAGGTCGCGATCGGTGTCCCATCGCGGGGACAGTTGCTTGTCGTGCATCGTCACGCTTCGCATTCGGCGGATCATTCCGCCGACGATCTTCGACGCGCTCGATGACAGGTACGAGCCGGGGGGTGCTGCGTAGAACGGGGCGAACTTGTCGGGGAACCCCGGCATGGTGCAGCCGATGCAGATGCCGCCCATGTTCATGCACCCGCCGTGCCCGTCGATCATGCCCCGCTCGCTGATGTTGCATTGCACCACGGGCCCCCAGCATCCCAACTCGACGAGGCACTCCTTGTCGCCGTAGTTCTCGGCGAACACGCCCTCTTCGTAGTAGCCGGCGCGGGGGCAGTGGCGGTGGACCGTCTCGGTGAACAGCCATGCCGGTCGGCCCAACTCGTCGAACTCCGGCAGCGGGGCGAGTCCGTTCAGGAACAACAGTGCGGCCGTCGCAGTTTCGAGGATGTTGTCGCCGATCGGTGAACACCCGGGCACGTTGATGACGGGCAGGCCGAGGATGGAGCGGTAGTCCTTGCCGAGGTGGTCCATGACGCCCATCGCCCCGGTCGGGTTACCGATCGCCGCAGGGATGCCCCCCCAGGTGGCACAGGTGCCCACGGCAATGACGGCGGCTGCCAGCGGAGCCATCCGGTCGAGCCACTCGAGTGACGTGATCTGGCGGCCCGTCTCGCGGTCCTCGCCGAGCCCCATGAAGTACCCCTCCCCTGAAAGGGTCTCATCCATGATCGAACCCTCCCAGCAGATCAGGAACGGAGCATCGAGCTCGCCGGCTGCGGCCATGCGCAGGTTCTCAGTCCACTCGGCACCGGATTCCACCGACAACACGGTGTGCACAAGTTCGATTCGAGGAACTCCTGGGATCGTTCCGTTGAGCAGACTTTCGATCCGCGGGTGGGTGGCACTGGAGACAGCGATCGTGCAGCCGTCACACGAAGCGCCGACGATCCAGAACAAGTAGGCCTTCTCCAGCGGTCCGAGCCGGAGCGAATCGGGCTCGTCGGGGCGGACGCGGCTGCGCAGCCCGATGGGCGCGAGTGGATCGCCCGGGTCGACGATGAGCGGTAGCGCTTCATGCTCTTCTCGATGGGTGGGACTCTTCGTGTACTGCGCCACAGGTGCCCTCCTGGCTTGCGACTAGGTGCACTGTACATCTAGTCGCGACCAGCGTGTACAGTGCCCAGACAACGCGAGTTCTGACTCCAGAGTTCTGAGGAGACGTCGATGTCGGGATGGTTGATCGGTTGGATCATCGGGGGTGGTGTCGTTGCTCTCGTCGTGGCGTTGTTACTGCTGATGATCCGCGGGGCGAGCCGCACCGTCGTCAGGGCAGGAAATGTTCGCGATGCTCTCGAGGCGTCGCGGGACAACACCGCCGGGCTGTGGCACGTGAACGACGTCAATCACAACGCGACGCGCATCGTCAAGGCGGCAACCGCCGCCCGCGAGCACCTCGCCTCGAAGGGAGCATGAGCCATGTCCGGTAACGCTGCGTGGTGGGTGACGTTGAGTTTGGGGCTGGTCGTCGCGATCGTTGCCGTCGTACTGCTCGAGATCTTCTACCGCAAGCTCCGCCAGGTCGAAGCTGGTGCTGCGGCGATCTGGCAGATGGGCAAAGAGGTTGCCCGCAACACTGCCACCACGTGGATGCTCGGTCAGACATCACAGCGCCTCGACCTGCTCACCGAGGAAGCGCTCCGCCACGACGCCTTCTTGACCTCTGCGTCGTCCACTGGATCAGGGAAGGATTGAACCGATGCGCGCACTACTCGTGGTACTCACCGTTGCCGAGGTACTGATCGTCGTCGGAGCGCTGTGCTGGTACCTGGTGCGCATTTCGCGCACGCTTCACGCCACATCGGCACTGTTGGCCAAAGTCACCTTCGGTGTCCGGGCGATCGAGACCCAGACGTCGAGCATCGGTCCATCGGTGGTCAAGGTCAACGGCCAGTTGGCCACGATCGCTGCTGCGCTCGATGGCATCGCCACCAAGACCGAGTCGCTCGGGCGCGCGAGCTGAGCGCCACTGACCATGCGCGACCACGACCGCGACGAGCGTGACGACCTGCCGGCTCCGAAATCCGCGTCGCTGGCGTCGCTGTACTGGCGCAGTGAGATCCTGCAGGTCATGTACTGGCTCCGTGGCGAAGGGTTCGGGGATCTCGTTGATACGCCGATGATCGAGCAGTTCCTCGGGGTCCACGCCGAGGTCGGCGTCACCTATCTCGAACAACTCGTCGAACAGGAGTATCTGGTCCGCGAAGGCGACTGGTATGCACTGTCGGAGCTCGGTATGAAAGAGGGGGCCGACGAGTTCGCCTCCGCGTTCAGCGAGTTGATGAAACCAACCCATGGCGAGTGCAGCGACGACTGCTGGTGCCACGCATCCGCCGATGAAGCGGCGGCCTGTCATGCCGTTCGGGCGGGGCACGACCACGACCATGACTGAGGTTGGCTTGCCACGGTCGTTCCTACGCCCGGTCCTGATCATCGTGCTCGGCAACGGCCCGTCGCATGGTTACGAACTGGCTGTGCGGATGTGGGAGTTCGGCCTCGCCACCGTCGACCTCGCAGGGATCTACCGCATGTTGCGCGTGCTCGAGCGTGAGGACCTCGTCGCCTCCGAATGGGAGCCATCCGGGCACGGCCCGCCGCGGCGCGTCCACACGTTGACCGAGGCCGGCGCAGCCGCAGCGATTGATCACGTCGCGTTCTTGCGCGACGTGCGCAACCTGCTCGACCGCGCCCTCGATTCGGTGCCCAGCACATGAGGCTCGCCGTTGCCGGCAAGGGTGGAGCGGGAAAGACCACGCTGTCTGCGACGATGGCGCGGCTGGCTGCCGCGCAGGGGTACAACGTGGTGGCCATCGACGCCGACACCAATCCAAACCTTGCAGTTGCGCTCGGCATCGATGCGGGCCGGGTCGAGCGTACGCCGATCCTGCCGACCACGATCGTGTCTCGTCGCTTCGACGGCCCGGGACTGAACGTCTCGCTCGACGAGGTTCTCGCCGCGCATGCCACGTGTGGTCCGGACGGTGTGCTGCTCGTGAGGATGGGGATGCCTACCCACGCCCAGGAAGGATGCTTGTGTTCGGCTCATGCCGCTGCGTCGGCGCTGCTCGGCGATCTTGGCACGCACGACGACTGGTTCACCATCATGGATCTGGAGGCGTCCCCGGAGCACCTGTCGCGTGGCACGGCCCGTCACGCGGATCTGTTGCTGCTCGTCGCCGAACCGTACTTCCGCTCGCTGGAGACGGTACGCCGTCAGGCGGCACTGGCTGCGGAGCTGCCGAACACGGTCGTCGGCGTGGTCGCCAACAAGATCCGCCGCGACGGCGACGCCGAGGCGATCGGTGAGTTCACACGCGACCTCGGACTTCCACTGTGGGGCACGGTGCTCTGGTCGGAGGACGTGGGCGAGGCCGACCGTGCTGCGGTGGCTCTTGTCGACCTGGTCCCGGACAGCATCGTGGTCGATGGTGTTCGTCGACTGCTCGAGACGTTGGGGATCGGCTGATGTGCGTCGGTGTCCCCGCGAAGGTCGTTGGCTTCGTCGATCGTTCCGATCACCTCGTCGTCGTTGATGTCAACGGCACCAAGCGTCAGATCGACGCGTCGCTGGTAGTGCCCGATGGGTTGCAGGTTGGTGATTGGGTCCTCGTGCACGTCGGGTTCGCGATGGCCATCCTCGACGAGAACGATGCGCTGGCGACGCTCGAGTTCATCAAGCTGCTGGGCAGCGTGTACGACGACGAGCTGGAGCAGTTCGGGTCAACCCCCCTCTGAACGGTGGTGCGCAGGCGATCAGCGCGTTCAGCCGAGGAAGATGAACCGCGATGTGCCGTCAGCCACCTCGGTCAGAATGTCGGCGAGGTCGCGCCGAACGCCACCGATCGTGTCGATCTGTTCGTCTGACACCCCACGGGTGTCAATGCAACCTGGTCAAAGGCTGGTGTACCCCTTCATAGCGCTGTACTGGGCCAGCTTCTGGCGGGCTTCGCGACCGTCTTGGGTGTCGGGGAGCCCGTCATCTTGCACGATCCTGACGGCGTCGCCAGCTAGACGGACCTCGGTGTTCAGCCCGGCCTCCGCGCCAGCGAGGGCGAAGTGGAGTGCGTTGCGTACTGGTCGAGCGTTCGCTCGGCAATCGGCTGAGGTGAAGAAGATGAGCTTGGCGCGGTCGGCCATGGTGTACTACCTCCGGTTGTGGTTGTCGCCATGGTGGACCATGGCGGTCATGTTGTCCATGTGGGTTTTGTCGGAATCGGGTGGAGTGAAGTCGCTTGCGGCGACGAGCTCGGCCACCAGATCGTTGGGGGGGTTGGCGATGAGATCGTCGGGTGGCTGATCGGCAACCACGCGTCCGGCCGACATCACCACGACGCGATCGCACAGCGCCCGTGCCGATGCAAGGTCGTGGGTGATGAACACGATCGCCGTACCGACGTCGTCGCGTAGGGCGGCCAGGAGCTCGATGATGCCGGCCCGGAGTGACGCGTCGAGCATCGAGGTCGGCTCATCGGCCACCATCAACCGTGGTCGGGCGACGTACGCCCTCGCTACGGCGACCCGTTGCAACTGGCCACCCGACAACTCATGGGGAAACCGGCGGGCATAGTCCGCCGGTGGGCTCAACCCCACCCGTTGCAGGCTCGACTCGACCTGGCGCACACGACCCGCGCGCGGCGTGCCCTGGATCGCCATCGGCTCGGCGATGATCGTGCCGATCCGCAGCCCGGGATGCAGGCTCGAGAACGGGTCCTGGAGGAGGAGGTGGAACCGTTGCCGGGCGATGCGCAGTGCCCGGGACCCCAGCGCCGCGAGGTCGAGACCGTCGACGACCACCCGACCTGCGTCGGGAGACTCCAGGCCGAGCATCAGCCTACCGAGCGTGCTCTTGCCGGCTCCACTTGGGCCGACGAGTCCGACGATCTCGCCGGCACCGAACGACAGGTTGATGTCGTCGACCGCGTCGACGGGCCGGTCGGCGGCCGGGTAGTGCTTCGACACGCCGACGACCTGGACGAGTGCGCCCTCGGTCATGGTTAGCCCACCGCCGAGGACGTGGCGAGTTCGGTCGCGACGACGCAGGCAACCGCTCGGGTCGGCGTCGTCGACACGAGATGTGGTTCAGCCGACCTGCACCGATCCTCGGCCGCCGGACAACGCGGGGCGAACGCACACCCCGGCGGCAGCATGCGGAGATCGGGTGGGTCGCCGGGGATCCCGATGAGCGCTTCGCGTGGCCCACGCAAGGGTGGGAACGAATGGAGAAGACCTCGTGTGTACGGGTGCTGCGGGCGTTCGAGGATATCGGCGGCGAGGCCATGCTCGACGATGCGCCCGGCGTACATCACGGCCAGGTCATCGGCGACACGCGACAGCATCGGTAGATCGTGGGAGATGAGCAGAACCCCGAGGGAGAGGTCGTCGCGCAGATCGGAGATGAGCCGCAGGATCGAAATCTGGGTGCCGACATCGAGTCCACTGGTCGGTTCGTCGGCAACGAGCAAGCGCGGTCTGTTGACGAGCGCCGCTGCTATGACGACGCGTTGACGCATCCCGCCACTCAGCTCGTGCGGGTAGGCACGCCAGCGGTTCTTCGGGATCTGGACGAGATCGAGCAGTTCGGCGGACCGTCCGGCAGGGTCGGCAAGCTCGCTGACCTCGGCCGCCTCGATAACTTGCCGGAGCACACGATACGACGGGTTCAAGGCGGTCATTGCGTTCTGCGGAACGAACCCCAACGAACGGCCGCGCAGCGGTTCGATGGTCGCTCGCCGGGCCAGGTTGACCGGCAGCCCGACGATCGTCGCGGCGCCGCGTTCGACACGTGCCGGGGGGCGATGCAAGCCGAGCAGCGACACTGCCAGGGTTGACTTGCCTGAGCCGGACTCCCCCACCAAGCCCAGGATCCGCCCGCTCGACACCACCAGATCGACGCCTCGCACTGCCGGCACGTGGCCATCGCGCGATCGGTAGGTCACGACGAGATCCGATACCACCAGGCTCGCGGCACCTGGATCGCCGACCGCAGCGGTGCTTGCCGCGCTGGCGGCCTTGCTCGCTCGCGACGGCCGGCGACGATGCGGCCGTGTCCCCCGCGCGAGACGCGGGTCGGCCCATTCCTCCACGGCATACGCGACGAACGCGCATCCGACGATCACCAGCGTCAGCGCAACGCCCGGCGGAACGATCCACCACTTCCAGGCATCGGTCAGGACTGCACTGTGGGTGTTGGCGAAGTACAGCGTTGATCCCCAACTGATCCGGTTCGCGTCGCCGAGTCCGAGAAACGCCAGCGACGCTTCGATCATCACGGCGATGTGCGCCACGCGTACTGTCTGTGCGGCGATCAACGGAACGAGCCGGCGGACCACGTGTGTCACCAGGATTCGTGGCAGTCCTGCACCCATCGCCCGGGCCACCGTCACGTGACCGAACTCGGACACCTTCAGAACCTGCGACCGGAACACCCGCGCCGGCCGGGCCCACAGCACGATGCTGGTCAAGATGACGGTCGCCGTGATCGACCTCCCCAGGAAGCTCGACATCACGACGACCAGGACCAGGAACGGAAACGACAACGTGAGGTCGACCAACCCCATCAGCGCCGCCTCGATCCGTCCACCGCGGTACCCGGCGACCACGGCGACCGTGAGCCCGACGCTCACCGCGATCATTGCGGAGATCGCCGCCAGGGACAACGAAACACGAGCACCGTGCAGCAGTTGCGAGAAGAGGTCCTGGCCGATGTCGTTGGTACCGAGGAGATGGTCACGACTCGGTGCTTGGTACGGGAGGCCCGAGCGGGCCCGTGGGTCGTGTGCGCTGATCAACGGCGCGAGCGCTGCGGCCAGCACGATGAGGCCAAGGATGGTCGCGCCGATCCAGCCGAGCAGCCGTGCCGTCGGTGACAACCGCCGCCGACGGCGCGCAGTGAGGGGTTCGACAACCGCCGCTGCTGCGGGCGCGGCGGTGGCCATCACCGCCGCCCCCGGCGCCCGCGGACCCGTGGATCGAGTACGGGATAGAGCAAGTCGTTGAAGAAGTTGGCGACCACGACGCTGAGGACGAGCAGCAGTGCGGCACCTTGGATCACTGGATAGTCGCGGGCGACGACGCTTTCATAGATCAAGCGACCGAGTCCCGGATACGAGAACACGCTCTCGATGACGGCGGCCCCGCCAACGAGTGCCCCCACACTGACGAGCACCACCGTGGACACGGGCAGCAGCGCATTGCGCTGGGCGTGTCGGCGGACCTGGGTTGGACTCAGGCCGCGTGCCTCGGCGCCGAGGATGTAGTCCTCCTGCAGTTCTGAGATCATCGCCGATCGGGCAACGAGGAAGACCGGCCCGATATTCGCGATCACGAGCGTCAGCAACGGCAGCACCAGTCGTTCGAGCACGCCACCGATCAAGCCGAAGCCCTGGGCACCCTCCCACGGGCGGGCCCCGAACGTCGGCACCCAGCCGAGTCGCACGGAGAACAGCAACAGCAACAGACTGCCGACGAAGAACGGTGGTGCCGAATCGGCGAGCAGTACCGCTGACAGCGTTCCGACATCGCTGCGGCCGCCGCGCCGCCAACCCGACCGGAAGCCGAGGAACACACCGATGGATGTGGCGATCACGAGGGCACTGCCTACGAGGAGGAGCGTCCAACCGACGCGCTCGAGCAACAGATCGCGGACCGGACGCCCATAGCGGGCGCTGATCATCAGGTCGCCTCTGGCGATGCCCTGCAAGTAGTCGACGTACTGTTCGGCGACCGGTTTGTCGAGGCCGAACTGGCGCAGCACCTGCTGGCGATCCTCCGCCGTGAGGCTGCCGGCCGCCTCCGGTGGCATCAGGTAATCGACGACGTTCCCGGGTGCGAGTCGAGGAAGCGCAAAGTTCAAGCTGATCGCTACGAACGTCACGATTGAGTACCGAACGACGGTCCTCAGCACGTGCCGACGGGAGCCCGTCGACCGACGAGCACGGGCCGCCGGGCTCGGGTGACGTGTGTGCATCGTGTGCTCGCGAGCCTGGCTCGGTCAGTCGTCGTCGCCGTCACCCGATCGGCGGCGGAACATGAACATCGCCAGCGCGAGCGCAGCCACCACCACGATGACGATCACCCAGATCACGGCGCCATTGCCACCGCCGTCGTCCGACGAAGCGTCGTTGTCGTCGCTGCTGCTGACGGTTGCCGCTGTGGGCGTGGTGTCGGTGGTGGCTTCAGCAGCGATGGTCGCATCCGGTGACGATGCCACGGCGGTCGCCTCCGTCGCCGGGGCATCCGTGGTCGCCACGACCTCCGGTGCGGCCGGATGGGCCTCGTTCACCGAGTCCGGCAGGAACGACCGCTTCGTGAAGATCCCGTGGCCGGGATCGGATACCCAGCCGCTGTACGCCTCGGGTCGATAGGCGTATTCCCCGGTGCGGTACCACAGGCTCATCCCGGGTATCTCCTCGGCAAGGATTTCCTCGGCGGCGTGCAACTCGTCCGCCCGTTCGTCGAGCGGCACGATCGCTGCCCCCTCGACGATTCCATCGAACGTGCTGTTGGTGAATCCGCTTATGGAGACGCCGAATCCCTTACCGCCGGGGCTGTGGAAGAAGTAGTACAGGCCGTCGGGGTCGACGTGGGCGTGCGCCTCCAGCGTCGAGACGTAGGCGTCGTACGCAGGGATTTCGTCGACGGTCGAGGCACGACGTTCGCGCAGCGTTGCCGGGTCAAGGCTCTCCACGTTGAACTGCACGCCGACTGCCAACGCCTGCTCGGCGACGAGTTGCGCGGCGCGGATGTCTCCTGGTTCGAATGAGTTCACCAAGATGATGAACTCGAGTCGCGTGCCGTCGGGGGAGGTCCTCACCCCGTCGTCACCTGCAACATAGCCCGCGTCGTCGAGCGCCTGGGCGGCGGCATCGACGTCGTACTCGTGGCCGGGTGTCGGCGACGCCCAGGGTGAGTCGGGATGGATGAACGTGTCGTAGCCGGGGATCCCCTGGCCGAGGAGAACGGTGTCGACGATCTCTTGGAGATCGGTCGACATCGAGATGGCCTTGCGTAGGACCGGGTCGCTGAGCGGTGCCTTGCGTGCGTTGAAGTAGATTTGCGTGCTCTCGAACTTGCTGCCGGCAACCATCGCCACGTCGCCGCCGTCTTGGAACTGCGATCGCAACTCGGGTGGCACGTTGCGGGCCACCATGTCGACATCGCCGGTCTGGAGGGCCGCGAACGCGGCTGTGGGGTCCTTGACGATGACAAGTTCGAGTTCGTCGACCGTGGGCTTGCCCATCATGTATGACGGGTTGGCCTTGAGCCGGTACAGCTGATCCGGCTGGATCTCCACCACCTGGTACGGGCCGGAGCCGATCGGGAGATCAACCATGGTCTTCGGATCGGTGACGTTCTCCCACTGATGCTTGGGGATGATCGGCAGGTCTGCGCCGGGTAGTGACCGGAACTGCGGTGCCGGAGCGCTGAAGTCCAAGCGCACGGTCAGCGGATCGATGACTTCTCCACCCGAGAAGGGGGGGACGTCGAACACATGATGGGCGTACCGGCCCGACGCGCCCTTCTGCACGAGGAAGTACTCGAAGGTGAAAAGCACGTCCTCAGCGGTCAGCGGCGTACCGTCTTGCCAGGTGAGGTCCGGCTTCAGCGTGATCGTCCATGAGGTGAAGTCGGAGTTTGGCTCGGCGCTCTCGGCGAGCCATGGGTCGGGATCGGTCTTGACTTGCGACCAGAACAGTGAGTCGTAGGCAAGCATCAAGAAGTCGTGGGTGTTCGGCGTGGCACCGAAGGTGATCGTGAACGGCGTGAGGTTGTTCTCCGCACCTGGAATCGCGATCCGCAACCGCTCGGCGGTCAGGTTCTCTGTCGGTGCCCGTTCAGGGAAGGCAGCGACACCGTTGCTCGCCGGGGTAGCCGACACGACCGCCGCCGCGGTAACGAATGCGACGAGTAGGCGACCGAATCGGCGGCGCGAATCGCATTTCAACATGGTGGCCATCCCCCCGTAGTGCCGACGAACGTCGACGACCGCGGCAACCTAGGTCCCGCCATCAGCATTCGCAATATATGCATTGCACATCTACCCGTCGGTCGGCAGCGGGCTTCGCAGTCAGCTGAGATTGGGCTCGACTGGGAGGGAGCGGTCGATGCAGGCGGTGAGTTCGGCGCGTAGCCGGTCGCCGAACCCGGGGAGGGCCAGCTCGGAAATTGGCGCGTGCACCGTGCGCGACGATCGCTCGTTGCAGATCAACACGGTGGACACCTCGGCGTCGAAATCGCCGGGGGAGCGCTCCGTGAAGCGAACCGCCGCAAGCAACCCGTCGAGGGTGCGCGGATCGGCGTACCGACCCAGCCCCGGCAGGCCCATCCCCGACACGAAGTTGCCGATGCTCCAGTACACCACGGCGCCGTTCACGACCTCGACCGGCTGGATCACGTGCGGGCCGTGCTGAATGACCAGATCGACCGGAGCCAGTGCGGTGAACTCGGTCACGAAGGCCCGGTCGGCTGAGATGGGTGCCGGCAGCATCTCTTTGGAAAGGTGCACGCTGACGATCACGATCTCGGCGCCCGAGGCCCGTACCGAGGCGACGCGGGCTGCGACCTCGCTCGCCGCGGTCGGTCCGTTCAGCAACCATGCCGACGATGGGCCGACCGTGTTGCTGTAGCGCGTCATCGACAGGTGGGCGACTCGCACACCGTTTACCGTGAACACCGTGTCGACCGCTTCCATGGAGTTTCGGGCCGTGCCGACATGGGTGATCCCGGAGTCGTCGAGGGCATCGAGGGTCGACACGATGCCGCCCGCACCGAGGTCGTTGCTGTGGTTCGAGGCGGTGCTGCACCGGTTGAACCCGCTGGCCGCCAGTCCGGCAGCCAACTCGAAGGGCGCGAGCAACAAATTGCCGCCGAATGGCGAGCGCCCGTACACGCCCGGCCGCTCACCTGGCCTCCCGATCGGTATCTCTGCGTGGCAGATGGCCAGGTCGGCACTGCGCAGGATCGGTGCGACCGAGGCGAACACCGGCGCGAAGTCGTAGCGACGGCCGGTGCCGGCAGCGAAGCTGGCGGCGGCGGTGACGACCGCGTTCTCGGTGAGGATGTCGCCTCCGGCGATCACGCTCAGGGTCCGCCGCGGGGGCGAGAGCCGTCTCGCCGCTGCCGACGGCTCGGCGGGGAGCACCGGTGCCCCGAGAGTCGCGGCCGGTACCATCGCAGCCGGAACCATCGAGGCAGGAACACGCACGGCCAGGTGCATCGCCGCAACGCCGAAGGAAAGAATTTCGGCCAGCCGCCATGCTGGTTGTCGCACGACGGAG
>JANNHO010000224.1:0-13896 GCA_031404435.1 Acidimicrobiaceae bacterium
CCCGAATGCTCGAGTTCATCAGCGTGCTGCGCAACTTCGAACCCGGCACCATCTCCACATACCAGATCGAGTCGGTGAGCGACATGGTGTCGGGCAACTCGGTGCAGATACCGAAGATCAAAGGCGACAACATGAAGGCGATCCTCGACATCTTCCGCGGTGTCGCCCCGCTCGCCGGCGCACCGCAGCAAGTGTTCGAGACCACCACGACCTCGGCGGCACCTGGGGCTACGACCACCACAGCCCCTGCCAATGACCCGGCGACCACGGTCGCAGCACCAGTTGGCACCGTGATCGGCCCAAGCGAAAACGTACTGGGCGTCGTGCCGCCCGAAGACGTCCGCTGCTAACAGACCGGCCGGTGTCAGATCCCCCGGCGGCGACGCGCTGAAGTCAACACCACCACTGCGAGCACCGCAGCAGCGATGAACACCAGGCCGAGCAGCACCTCGTCGGCGTTCTCCGGCACCCAGGCCGGACGACCCGAGGGATCGGGATCGTCGGCAACGGACCGTGCATCGGGGACCAGTTCGAACCGTCGGTTCGGCGGAACGAAGAGCTCGACCACTGACCGTTGGTCGCCTGGGCCCACGGCGACTGTTGCGCTCGACGTGTCACCGGACGGGCTGATCGATAGCGATGGATACAGCCCAAGCATCACCCTCACGGTGCCAGCACCCACGGCGGGGAAGCGGTAGGTGCCGGAGCGATCCGTCTCGGTCAACGCCAGCAGCTCACCGTCATCATCGATAAGCGACACGATCACCCCCGCCGCAACACCCTCGGCGCGCGTCGCGTTCGACGGCGTCACATCAATCGGAGCGTCGGCGGGCGCGGACGCATCGGTATCTGGCCCGGCATCGCCGTCCGATGTCGCGACCCCGACCGTGACCCCGACAGCGACACCGACCGGGGCGCCGACGATCTGCGGGCGCCGTTGATCTCCATCGACGTCATCCCATACCCGCCCGGTCAGGGCCGCCGGCTCGGCTCCCGCGGCGACGCCCGACACCGCTCGGGCACTCCCGGGCACAACGTCGGCTCGGCGTCCCGTCGGCGGAACGTTCTCGAAGCGATACGACCCTGAATCGTCGGTCAGCGTCGCATCAACGGTTCCGCCATGCGAATCACGAAGGAGGACGGTCGCTCCGGTCAGCACAGCTTCGCTCTCGTCTCGCTCACCATCAGCGTCGTCGTCAGCCCACGCGACTCCACCAACCGGGCCGGTTTCGACCAAGGCGACATCCCATGCGGGATTGTCAGCAACACCGCCGAGCCGCACCGGATCGCTGACCACCGGACCAGCGATGGCCACGGCGCGATCGGCAAGCACCGTCGCACTCGCAAGCCCACTCGGGATCGTGTAGGCGATCGCGTACACATCCGGCTCCAGATCAGCGAACGCGAATCTTCCGGCAGCATCAGTCGTCGTGGTCGCGACCTCGCCATCATCGTCGAGCAACGCGACGTTGAGTTCAGCGACGGGCCGTTCCGAACTGTCGAACACGCCGTCACCGTCACCATCGATCCACACCCGCTTCAACACCGCAGCCGTGACCGGATCGATCGTAGTCGTCGCTTCGACGACAACGGCGGGAAGGCTCGCGACGGCCGGAGATGCCGCTGGCGCATCGTCGGCAGCGTCAGCTGCCGGCGGCGGAACGGGAACGAGCGGGATGGGTGTGGCTTCGGCGGTGACCACGATCGGGAGCGTCTCGTCTCCGGGCAGAACCGGAACTGAGATCACCGTCGAGCAGCCGATGACCTCGCCTGGCTGCAGTCCGCGAAGGCCAGCGGTGAGCTCGGGGCAGTCGATCACACCAACCGAGTCGTCACTGAGCAGCACCGAGCCAAATGGGAGATCCCCCACGTTTTCGATGAGGTAGGTCAGCGTCACCGATGAGCCCGCGTCGCGCGGCACCGGGCCCTGCGCGGCATCGATGCCGTCGACGAACGTGGTCACGGTAAGGCCGGGGCTCGGCACGAAGGCATGGGCCATCGCGGACGCCGGAGGCACGCGGATCGGGATACCGGTGGCTACCGTCGACTCGTTCGCTGTCGCCGTCGCCGTTCGACGAAGCTGGCCCGAAACGGTGGCGCGTTCACTCGTCATGCACCATGCGCTCTCACCGGCCGGTAACACGACAGCGCCGCACAGCACGTCACCTTCGACCGAGATCGAAAGCGAGTCGAGCGGACCCGGCCCGCGATTCGTCACCCGGTACAGCCACCACAGCGGATCACCATCGGCAACGACATGGTTGGCGGTGAAGTCGGCGCCGCCGGCCCGTGGGGCATCATCGACAGATGTCATCATGAACTCGGGAACACCGAACACCGGGTTCTCCCCAGGGCCGGTCGCGGTACCCGGCCGCGGATCGATGAACCCGTCACCGTCGGCATCGAGACCTGGAACTTGCGTCACAACGAACGCTTCGAGATCGAGGCCCCCAGATCCGCCGAACCATGCCGCAACATCGGGTTCGGAGACGAACGAATCAGTCACGCCCGGGTCTCGTTCCGACGTAGCCGACAACGTTGCGGTCAGGGACTGTTGACCGGTAACCACACGCATCTCGGCCGAGCAGGTGACCACGTCGCCAACTTCGAGCAGCAACGGCTGACCGTCGCCGTCGAGGAAGCCGTTGCAGTCGAGCGAGCCAGACTCGATCGATGCCGGTGTCGCCGTCGTTGCCCCAGCGGACATCCTCGCCGTCACCTGCGCATTCGCCAACGCCACATTGCCGCTGTTGCGAATCACGGCGTTGATCGACACCGATGAGCCGACAGGCACAACCGGATTGTCATCGCTGTCGGTGACGCATTCCCCCGTTGGTCCCGTCGAATCCGTCGGCGCATCGGCCCGACACCCGTTCGCGTACACCTCCACCTCCACTGCCGGCAACGGGGCGAACACGCCGACGTTGGCGATCGTGGCCGCGGTGTCGTCGCTGCTGTCGGAGGTGCCGATCACGATCGGCGGGGTGACCGCTGTGCCGATCACGCGTTGGCCGCCGCCGTTGTCGATGCCGTTGCCGGCGGTTTTCTGATCGGCCCACGACACCGACGAGGTGCGTGTTCCGGCGGGCAGCGCCATCTCGACCGTGTACGTACCGGGCAATGGATCGGCGAAGCGGAACGTGCCATCGAGGGCGCTGAGCGAACGCTGCACCACCTCGCCGGCGGCAATGAGTTTTACGGCGACGCCGGGGATGCCCGGCTCGTCCGGATCGATGATGCCGTCGTCATCGAGATCGTTCCACACACGTCGCCCGATCGCCGTCGAGCGTTGCAAACCGAATGCGCCAGGCTCAGCAGGAATCGCGATCAGATCGATTCCGGAGGCACCGGCAACGGTGCGTACCGCCACCGGAACGGTTTCGATCCGCTGATCACCGGGAGCGGGCACAGGTAGATCTGCCGTGGCGGGGAGCGACGGGGCCACCGACGGAGCCACCGATGACTCGGGTGCCGGCGGGCTCGCCGGGGGCTGGGGTACCGGCGCTGGTCCAGCAACCGACGAACCGGGCCCCACCGCGGATGACGGCGGGGCGGGTGGTGCCGGATCGGGCACAGCCGCAAGGTTCTCCGTTTGGGCGGCCGCCTGGGTGCCGGCACCTGCCGCGACAGTGTCACCCGGCAGCACAATCGTCGTCGTCGTTGTTGTCGCAATCGTCGTCGTCACTGCATCAGTTGACGCAGGTGCGGTGTCAAGGGGAACACCGACAGTGGAGCCCGTTGCGCCATCAACGGTCGCGTCGATGACGCCGGGGGGCGGTTCGATTCCGTCGTCATCGCCAAGCACGAAGCGTGCCTTCTCCAGACCGTTGGGCACGAACAGTTCCACCGTGTAGTCACCCTCGATGAGTCGACGAAACTCGAAATCCCCATCGGCATCGGTGATCGTGAACGTCACCGCTTCGTCGAAGCGCTTCAACACCACCGGGACACCAGCAACCCCAGCTTCCCCGGCGGTGAGCACACCATCGAGGTCGTCGTCGATCCAGACGGTGTCGGCGATCGACAACATTTGCGTCAGACCGAATGATGCAGCCGGCCGCCCCGTCGCCAGGGCTTGCCCGGCAGTCGCCGGGGCGGGCCCGACCTCGATCGCGGCCGAGCGAACTGGCCCTGACGGGATCTGGATTCCGTGATCGCTGACCACGCCCGACTGCGGAGCGAACGCATCGGCGGGCAACGAGATGTCAGCCAGGTCATTGACAACCGCTTCGGCCGGCTCGAACGGACCCTGGTCGCTCCCGTTCACGCCGGTCGAGCTCATGAACCCGGGCGGCGGATACACCTCGACGACATAGCGGCCAGGGCGCAACCCGGTGAAGTCGTACCGGCCGCCTTCGACAGTGACCGTGGTGTCGATCGGTGGACCATCGGGCCAATCATCTCCGTTCAGCTCGGCAAACAACGCTGCCCGCACCCCGACGATCGGCTGCTCCTGCGAACCGAGGATGCCGTTGTTGTCGGCGTCGTCGAAGACGATGTCGGTGAAGCCGAACGTCGATGAATAGGCGACGTCGACGTCATGACGCACGAAACCTGCCCGCAGATCGACCGCAACCACGCCCCCCGCAGCCGCAGCCGCACCTGCACCGGCACTTTGCCGTTGCAGGTACAACGAGCGGTCACCGGTGGCTGCGGACGCCACGGTGGTAGGGAAGATGATCGTGGCCACCGTGCCCTGGCGGAGCTGGGTGATTCCCGACGCCACCCCGTCACCCGACTCGGCCTGAGGATCGCTGGTGAAACGGTAGCGCCCGTCGGCATCGGTCTCGACAGTCACCCGTAGGTCGCCGATCGCCAGCGTGACGGCGACTCCAGCGATGCCTGGCTCAAGGGGATTCCGCGTGCCGTTGCCGTCCGTGTCGAGCCAGACCGTGTCGCCAATCTCGACCGGACGAACTGCACGCTGCCCACCGGGGGTTTCAGTTTCGGTGACCGCCATGCGCACCGCGTCGCCCGCCGCCGCAATCTGAATGAGTCCACCGTTGTCGATACCGAGGGGCGCATCGGTGAGTGCGGCAGGAAGGTTGCGCACCTCCACCCGGCACGGGCTGCCAACGAGTGCATCGAATCGGTAGTGCCCGCCGCCAGCGTCGGTTGCAGTGACCGGGGCCGCCTCGACGACGACAACTGACTGCGGAGCGTCGCCATCCACGAGCGTCACGTTTGCGCCGGGCACGGCGGCGGCGGGACCGTCGGTGGTGGCGGGACCGTCGGTGGCGGCGTCGGCATCGGCACTGGGCACGGCGGCGCCGGCGGTCGACGGGGTGCTCGATGCCCAGGCCCGCTCTTCGGCGACTTCTGCCAACTGGCTCGCGGCGAGGCGATCCACGATCGCAGCGTCGCGTCGCCGATCGGAATCCGATTGGCGGCTCGCGCCGTTGGACTTCCGGGAGTCGATGTCGTCACGGCGTACGGTTGCTTCGGCCACGGCCGCTGTCACGGACGCACGGAGCGAGGACCTGGCAGCACTCGCCGCGTCGACGGCAGCCGGACGGCGATCGACCAGATCGACGCTGGCGACGCACACGGCAACCACGTCGAGGCCGCCGACGGCAACCTCCACCGCGGTAGGTGCGGTCGTCGGCGACTCACCGGCCTGCGAAGTCGGGCCAGCGAGATCCAACGCTCCATCCCCGTCATGGTCGACAAAGATGAACACATCGATTGATCCCGCCAGACCTCGTTCGGGTGGCGGTGCGGCCGTGATCGATGGGGCCGCCGCCACGAGAACGCCAGCGATCGCGACCAACCCCAGCACGCGCAGGGCACCGCTGCGCTGCCGCGAACTCGCGGCCATCCCGACGGTCGCCAGTGCTGGGCGACGGCGACGTCTGCGCCCGGTGCCGGACGCCAACCCGGCACCCGGCCCAGCACCCGACGAGCGGGGCGAGGTGTCGGCCCCGGTCGCGTTCGGGCGGTTGAGCACCACGCAGTAGGTGTACAGCGCGTCGGCCGACGGCCGAGACATCCCCCCGAACTCCACGCCGCATTCGACGCCACCGCCCTCGTGACGCACGCTGCGCACCACCGCCCTGGCTTCCACGCGCACCGGCAGCGCTCCGCCGGAGGGCACATCGAGCACCAACTCGACCACGTCGTTCAACCTGCACGGGGCCGCATCGTTGAAGTGCACCACCGCCCCGAGCGGAGACACGTTCGCCAGTTCCGCCGCACGTCCGTCGACCACGGCTCGCAACGATTCGCCGTGGTCACGGTGCCTGGCGAGCTTCGGACCTGCCACCAGCGCTCGCTCGGCATCGAGCGCCACAGCGATGACCCACAGGCACATCGCCAACAGGCCGGCACGTTCGATCGGCTTCAACTCAGCCAGAATCTGCACCCAGCGGTCGGCCGCAGTCAGCCCGGCGACCACGGCAACACTCACCACTGCGAGGACCAGCATTCGGTTGGTGAGCGCGCTCCCGACGCCGTTGCGCCGTCTGGATCGCGGCGCACCACCAACGACGCTTCGACCAGCACCGCACAACGCTGCACACGCAGGGCCCATGGTGCGCACGGACCACCGCGCTTGCGCCCCAACCGCCAAGGTGGCACCACTGAGCCGCTTCATCGCCAGAGACTGCAAAACCATCCACGGCAACCAGATCGCAGCCAACCCCACCCACGTCGGCCGAATCGGGGCAGCGCCGACAACGAACGACACCACCAGCACAGCAACGAACGCAGCGCGGCGGATCCCGGCTAGTGGACGTTGCATCCACGCCAGGTACGCGGCGCGGTCCGACAGGCGCAAACCGGGTCGCCACAGCGGGTTTGCCGCGGACATGAGCACGCCCAGCGCTGCGGCGCTGCGCCGCCGACGATCGGTCAGCATCGCCCGTTCGCTCCCGATCGGGGCGGCGATCACGACCGGCTGGCGCGGGGCGACGATCTGGTTCCCACGTGACCTGGCGATGATCGACCAATGCAGTTCTGCAGTCCGCCGCGCTCGCCGCGAGCGACGGTGGCCGGTCGCTACATCATCGAGCGCCGAGCGCCTGAGCACGCCACCCGAGCCGCAGAAAACACCGGCCCCAGCCGTGCCGATCGCGGGGTGCAACACCTCGCGCTCGAACTCGAGCTCGTTGCGACCACGACGGTCATGTTCTGCCGAGTCCGTGCTCTCGGCGACCAGGCGGGTCTGCACGACGGCCACCGAAGTGTCGATGAAGTGATGCCACACGTCGCCGGCGAAGCCGGGGAGGGGAACGTCTCCGGCGTCGAACACCGCGATCAGCGGTGCGGACCCATGGTCACGGGCGATGTCGAGCGCGGCCGAGTCGTACCGATGGGCCTCGACCACCTCGACCCTCGTGGTGGACAGCGCCGCGGCGGCGGCGGCGTACTGCACCGAGGCCACGACGGTGACAGATCGGACGCCGTACATGAATCGGACGCCGGCGAGCGTCGCGTGCAGGTGCCCAATCGGCTGCGCATCGAACCGTACGACCACGTCGATCGCCGCGGCGATCGCGGTGGTGACCGGGGCTTCGCCATCGCCTGCCGGGTCGGTCACCGCGACCGCTGTCGTGACCACCGACGCAGCGGCAGCCACGGGTGAGCCCGGTCGCGCACCAAAGATCGCAACCCGCGACGTCACTGCGGTCAGATCATCGTCAGCGCCGTCCTCGCCGTCAGCGCCGTCCTCGCCGTCCTCGCCGTCCTCAGAGTCAGCGTCGTCGGGGTCGAGTGGGGTCGCGGCATCGAGCGAGGCGGAGAGTGGGACCGGCAGCGCGGCGAAGCGTCCGGTCCGGGTGACTGGTATCTCGATCGTGACGTCGGGCTCGACCTGCTGGGCGACCCGCTCCGGCTGGCGCAGGGCACCGAGGAGCAGCACCGTGCCCGTCACTCCCACCGCCTCGACCACCAACGCCGAAATCGCCAGACCGGCCGGCACTCCCGTCAACGTCCACCCGGCGCGCCACACCACGTAGGCAATTCCGACAAGCGACGTGACGACGGTCAGCATCGTGCGTCCACGGCGATCGCGCGTGGTGGCGCTGTCGTCAACTGCTCGTTCGCCCACTACACCTACTCCTGTGGCTGGTGCGACGCGAATCACACGCCATCGTTAGTAAACATCGGCCGCTGAACACGCGTACTTGAGAAGATCTTGTCAGATTCTTGACCGAATCTTGAGGCAGGCTTCGTCCGCCCGGCGTAGCAGGTCAATGGAGGAGTGACCCGAGCGCGTCGACCACCGAGGACGGTCCGTCGATGGTTGCCAGCCGCGCCCCGACGCGACGGGCGAACGCCTCCGCCTCGTCGCAATCCCCCGCCGGCGCAACCACGGCCACCTCATCGAGGGCCTGCGCTGCGAGCACGGGGTCGCCGTCGACGGTGGCCCGGCAATCGCTGAGGACCACCACGATCTTGCGCCCGGCTTGGCTGCGACTCAACTGCTCACCCGCCGCCAGCAGCGCACCGCACAGATCGGTGGTACCGAAGCCGCGTAGTGCCAGCACGTCGTTCACCACCCGCTCGCTGGCCTTGTCCGCGTCTTGGCTTTTGGCCACCACGACATCCTTCCCGAACGCGATCACGCTGTAGTCGCGCGGCGCCCAGAACGCGACGGCCGACGCTGCAACTGCCGAACTGGCCAACGGTTTGCCGCCCATCGATCCGCTGCGGTCGACCAGCAAACACAAAGCGGTACCCGGCTTGGCCCAGCCACGCACTCGCAACCGTTCCGGGTCGACGGCGTGCAGGCCGGCGGCTGCTTCGACCAACGCGTCGAGGCTTGCGTCGATATCGAGATCGCCCGCATCGGGCCGATACTTCTGCTCGACGATCTTGCCGATCCCGCGAGGTCGCATCGGACCGCGGCGGCCGACATCGAGGAACAGCCTCCCGGCGAGGCGGCGGGCCAGTTCGCGCAACTTCGGATCGGTGGCCGCGGTGAGGTCGGCCAACAAAGCCATCGTCTCGTCCGGGTCGTCGCGCATCGACGCATCGAGTGCAGCCTCGTCGAGCTGGCCAACCTCCGGTGACACCTGCTCGAAGCGGGGGTTGCGCGACAACTCACGGCGCGACGTGGTCTTGCGTTGGGCATCAGCGACCGCTTCGTCGGCCTCGGCCCCCTCCTTGGCCCGCGGCGGCCGCTTCAGCGAGAGCTGGTGGCCCCGGTCGGGGCTCCAGCTTTTCCCCCATCACCGGCCCCTTCGTCGCCCCCACCAACGCGGCCGAAGACGTCTTCCCACAGCTCGGTGACGATGCCCTCACTGGTGCGCGGCGACCCTTCACGAAGCCGCACCCTGCCCGAGATCGCCACGATCGCTGCGTCGAGCGACACGCTCGGATTCACCGACGACAACCCGCGCAACTCGCCGAGCGACCGGGCCACAAGCGCCATGTCCAGCGCACCGCGCACCGACGATCCCACCCGGAGGTCGTCGTGATCGCGGGTGCGCCGCACCAGCTCGACCACCAGTTCCAGCCACCGCTGGTCGAGTGGGTCCCCCGATGTGAGCGCGACACCGCGCTGCACGATCGACACCTCGTCGGGTGCGCTCTGATACGTCATCGACAGCCGGCACATCCGGTCGTACACCGCGCTGCTGATCCGCGCCGTGCCGACCGCGTCGAACGGATTCATCGCCGCTACCAGCCGAAACCCGGGAGCGCAAAGGATCCGTCCGAGACGCGGGACGTGCAGTTCCTGCTCGCTCATCACCGTGATCAACACGTTGAGCGTTTCCTCGGGGATGCGGTTGATCTCCTCGATGTACAGCAGCGAACCAGCGGTCATCGCGGTTACCAGGGGACCGTCGACGTACACGTCGGGCGAGTAGCCGTCGGTGAGCACGCGGGCGGGGTCGAAGTGGCCGACGAGTCGCGCCGGCGTGAGCTCGGCGTTGCCCTCGACGAACTCGAACCCGATGCCGAGCTCGTGCGCGACGGCGCGCAGCAACGTGCTCTTACCGGTCCCAGGAGGTCCCTCGAGAACGATGTGTCGATCGGCGGCCAACGATGCAACGACGAGCTCCAGTTCTCGCCGTCGTCCCACCACCTGGCCGAGCAGCCGTTCGATCAGCGCAACGGTCACCAGCGCGTGCTCAGTCGTACTTCAGCACGCCACGGATGTTGGTTCCGGCACGCATCGCGTCGTAGCCGTCGTTCACACCCTCCAACGGGTACTCGTTGGTGACCAGCCCGTCGAGGTCGAGTTGACCTTCGCGGTACAACCCGATCAGCTTGGGGATGTCGGCACGGGGGGTTGCCGGAACCGAACAGCGAACCGACAACCTGCTTCTCCATCAGCGTGAGGTCGAGCAGGCTGACCGATGCCGACATCTCCATCGCCGGATGGATGTTCGTGACCACCACGCGACCACGCTTGGCGGTGAGCGCGAGTGCGCTGCCGAGCAGCTCACCGGACCCGACACCCATCGTCATGATCACCTTGTTGGCCATCGTGCCCCAGGTGAGATCGGTGATCCCGGGAAGGGCTTCCTCGAGCGACGAGTACGTGTGCGTGGCACCGAACTCCATCGCCTTCTCGCGTTTGAACTCGACCGGGTCGATGGCGATGATCCGCTTCGCCCCGGCAAGGCGGGCACCCTGGATCGCGTTGGCCCCGATGCCACCGATGCCGACCACTGCGACGGTGTCGCCGGGGCGCACCTCGGCCGCGTACACGCTGGACCCCCAGCCGGTCACCACGCCACAGCCGAGCAGGCACGCCCGGTCGAGCGGCACGTCGTTGTCGATCTTGATGCAGCTCGCCTCGCTGACCACGGTGTGATGGGCGAACGTGCCGAGCACGCACATGATCGCCAGATCCTTGCCCTGCCCATGATGACGGCTGCCGCCATCGGCCATTTGGCGGCCGAGCCCGATCAGCGCACCAAGGTCGCACAGGTTCTGGTGGCCGGTGGAGCAACTGACGCAGCGGCCGCACGAGGGAATGAAGCCGAACACGACGTGGTCGCCGGGGGCGAGCCAGCTCACACCTTCACCGACTTCTTGCACCACGCCGGCACCCTCGTGTCCACCGATGATCGGCAGGTCGAAGGGCAGGTCGCCGGTGACGAGATGCTCATCGCTGTGGCACATGCCGCTCGCGGCGAGCTTGACCAGCACCTCACCCGGGCCCGGCGGATCGAGCTCGATCTCTTCGACGCTCCACGGCGTATTGGTTTCCCACAAGATGGCAGCTTTGGTCTTCACGAGTGACCCCCAGGTCGTTCCAGTCCGATGTCCGCCGACGTTAGCGGTGCCTGCGTCACCGTGCCGCACCGTGCCCGCCAGGCTGTCGCCAGGCCAGCTCCACGGGGGGCTCGGCGTCGCTGACCATGTGCAGCGTTTGCACGGCGCGGGTCATCGCCACGTACAGCAGGCGGGCCCCGCGGGCGGTCCCGCCGAGGATCTCGTGCGGGTTGACCACCACGACGCCGTCGAACTCGAGGCCCTTCACTGCCTCCGGGGCAAAGATCGGCACCTCATCGTAATCGAGGTGTTGCACCCTGGCCGAGGCCCGCAGGCCAACCGCCGCGAGTGCCTCGCCGATCGCGGCGAACCAGCCCTCGGGGGAGACCACGCCGGTGTTGTGATGGCGGTGGCGGACGGCGACCACCTCGGCAGCGACCGCTGCGGCGAGCAGGTCGCTCGACTCGACACGCACGAAGCTCGGTGGATCGCCCTCGAACCGCACACTGGTGCTGGCCTCGGTATCGACCGCTGTGAACGGCAGCAGCCGGTTGGCGACGTCGAGGATCGGCCCCGGCACGCGGTATCCGATCGTCAACCGAGCGACCGATCCGGTGGCACGGGTGAGGTGCCCCAGCGCGGTCTCCCAATCGCGCTGCCCGGCGGGCGTGGTCGACTGGGCGAGATCGCCGAGCACCGTCATCGACCCCGACGGGCTGCGCCGGCCGATCGCCCGCAACGCAACCGCCGAGTGATCCTGCGCTTCGTCGACCACCACATGACCGTAGGTGAACGGGGTGCCGTTCAGCATCGTGTTGGCCTCGTCGACGAGCAACTGATCCGCCAGCGTCCACTGCCGGCGCTTCCCACCGGGGCCGAATCCGCGATCGAGCAGCATGCGGTCGACCAGCTTCACCGGTTGCATCGCCGGCCATGCCCGCTGCAGTTCGGCACGAAGCAGGTTCATCTTCCCGAACGCTCCATCCGATCCGGTGCGCTGTAGCAGTTCTCGTTCGATGATCGGACGCAGCGATTCACGGCGGCGGTTGACCGGCAGGTTGCCGTCGAGGGCACGCCTGATCCACTCGCCCATCTCGTCAGGTTCGAACAGGAGCATCCGCGCCCCGAACGGCTGGCGGATCTGCCCGGTCGGTGCGCTCACGTGGCGAGTCGTTGCCGCCTCCAACGCAGCGAGCATCTCGGGCGAACCCTTCTCGGCCCGCTCGTGATCGGTATCGATGCCGGCCAGTTCGGGCAGCTTCGGAACGCAGAGCTCGTGCACGGTTCGCTGTTGCACGCTGCGCTCGCCGAGCGACGGCAACACATTGCCGATGTAGTCGAGGAACACCCGGTTCGGGCCGACGACGAGCACACCGTCGCGCACCAGGCGGCGGCGGTGCTCGAACAACAGGTACGCGGCACGGTGCAAGCCAACAGCGGTCTTGCCGGTACCGGGGCCGCCCTGCACGACGAGGCATTGGTCGATCGGGGCACGGATGACGATGTCCTGCTCGGCCTGAATGGTGGCCACGATCTCGCGCATCGCCCCGGTGCGCGCCGCGCCGATCTCGGCCAGAACGGGGTCGGGTACACCGGTTGCCGCGTAGGCCGCATCCGGATCGTCGAGCTGCTCGTCGAGGTACGCGGTGATCTCGCCATCGGCCAGCGTGAACCGGCGGCGGTGGGCGAGGCCCAACGGGTCGACACCGGTGGCCCGGTAGAACGGGGCCGCAATCGGTGCCCGCCAGTCGACCACGACCGGCTCGTGGTTGGGGTCTTCGATATGACGACGGCCGATGTACCACGCGTCGCCGACGGCGCTCGGCCCGGCGGCTTCGGTGATCCTGCCGAAGAAATCGCCGGCGCCGGGCGTGTGCAGGTCTTCCAGCGCCTCGGCGACTGTGACCTCGATGTACTCCTTGGTGATCTCGTCAGCCGAGGCGTCGGGGTCGACGGTGCTGAAACGGCGGATCATGTCGTCACGACACGATCGCGAATAGACCAGCCGGGCACGCTCGTTGTCGAGCTCGGGGAAGGGATCGACGTTGCTCACAGGGGTAGCGACCCTACCTGACGGTGACAGCCCCGGGACCAGGCGTTGTCGGGAGGCGAGAGCTACGCTCCGGCAATGGACAACGACACGATCACCGACGATCTCGGCACCCACGATCTCGGCACCCACGAAGACGAGGCGCACGAATCGATCGGTGACCTCCTCGTCGACGACGAACTGCTCGTCGAGGAGATCTCCATCGACGGCATGTGCGGCGTCTACTGAGCCGTCGGTGACCATGGCAAGCGTGCTCGACGAGGCCCTCGAGCTCCACCCACAGGTGGCCTTGCGGCCCGAGCCCTTCGGCGCGCTGGCGTACCACTACGGTAACCGCCGCCTCGTGTTCTTGAAGCACCCCGACATGGTCACCGTCGCCCGGCACCTCGGCGAGCACCCGACGCTGTCGGCCACCCTCGCCGCCCACGACATCGCCCCAACTCGCTGGGCCAGTTTTGCCTCGGCGTTCGCAGCACTCAAATCCTCGGAGATCATTCGTGAGCGTTGAAACCCTCGTCACCCAGTTGAAGACCGGGCTCGACGCGCCGATCTGTCTCACCTGGGAGCTCACCTACGCGTGCAACCTGCAGTGCGTGCACTGCCTCAGCTCGAGCGGCCAGCGCGATCCGCGCGAGCTCACAACCGCCGAGGCCAAACGCGTCCTCGACGAACTGCAC
>JANNHO010000225.1:0-5257 GCA_031404435.1 Acidimicrobiaceae bacterium
CGACGCCTGGCTGGCGCTCGGCGGGTACGGCGAGGCCGACGGGATCTATGGCTGGGAGGACTACGACCTGTGGTTGCGCGCTGCCGAAGCGGGTCAGCGGGCATCGCTGGTGACGTCGGTGGTCGGCCGGTACCGTGAGCAGCCCGGATCGCTGCGCAGGATCAGCGATGTCGACATGGCCTCGAACTTCGTCACCCTCCGAGAACGGCATCCACGACTCCCATGGCCAAGCTGAGCCCCAAACCCGCCTCCGATCCCGGCCCCGATCCAGCCTCGAACGATCCGGCTGCGCTCGAGCGCTTGTGGCGCGCCCGCATCGCCGAACTCGAAGCGTTGCTGGACGCGCGAACGCAGACCATCGTCGGGCTTGGGGCGCGGCTGGCCGAGCTGCGCGGTGATGCGCCACCTCAGCTGGTCGAACGGCTCCGTGCGGCCGAAGCCGATCTCGCCCAACTGCGGGCGACGAAGGTGCTCCGCTACAGCGCTGCACCTCGCCAGATCTACGCCCGGATCCGTGCTTCCCGCCGTGGCCCCCGTGGTTGACCAGCAAGCCCCGCCGGCATCGAGCGAGGCCCGAGCCAGCGCCGTTGCATCTGGCGGACGTGCCGAGTTGATCACCGAACTCGAGGGCGCGTTGGCAGCCGCGCGGGCACAACAGGCCCTCCTTCGTGAGAGTCTGGTCGCCGTCATCGGGTTGCTGGAGCGTCCTGCCGGGTAAAAGCCCTTCAGGAACCCGGCTGTCGTGCCGATTCCAGCAGCGGGCCCACTCTGGAGGTTGTTCTTTGCGTTTGTCTCAGTATGTGGCGTGTACCGTGCTCGCCAGTTCCCTCGTCGTCACGGTTGCCGCGGCGCATCCCAATGTCGACGTGGCCCCCAGCTTCTCGCCGCCGGCCGCCTTGTCGACCAGCGGTGATTACGCCACTGACACGTTCGGCGACCCGTGGGACTTCTCCAACGACGCCGACGTTCCCCCGCAGACGTTGATCGGTTCCGAGAACAGCCTCGGCATCGTCCGAAATGCCAACGGCACCCTCACCGTGTCATCGCTCAACAACACCACGATCAAGTTGGTGCGCACGTGGGGCGTGCAGATCCCGTGGGGCCGAGACGGCCAGCTTCACCCCGTTGACGCCAACAACTACACCACGCTGTCGTTCTCGATGAACCTCACCGGTCCGCTGCACATGGCCGTGCACTACTGGACCGACACGGGGGCCGAGGGTCTGCTGCCGTTCTATCCGGCTGCCGGCTCGGCCAACTACTCCATCGACTTGCGCAACAACTCGGCCAACCCGCTCGGCTACCAGACACCATGGGCGGGCAAGATCGTGCGTATGGAACTGCTCCGTGGCGGTGCGCCGGTGGGCAATCCGCAGGTGGACATCACCCTCGACTGGGTTCGGCTGCACCGCGCCGATGCCCCGACCACGCCACCGGCGCGCGTGCCGATCCCGATCGTGCTGACCCCGAATGACGAAGGTGGCGCCGACTACGCCACCTCCAACGGTAACCCGTGGGACTTCGCCGGCGCCGACGATGTGGTCTCCACCGGCGACATCGGAAACATCGCCTTCAACGGAGCCGATATGACCGGCACCACGATCCGCAACGACTCGTTTGTCGAGTTGCCGCTGCGCTCCGAGACCAACCCGGACCGCTACCACCGCGCCACGGTCGACGTGTGCTTCGACGGGCCGATGAGCTTCGCCGATGCGGCCGGTGGCGGGATGAACGCCCGCTTCGCCTGGCTACCCGAGAACGGGCCGCGCTGGAGCGAAACGCAGGACATCGTCATCTACCCCGGCTGCAACCGGATGACCTTTGACATGTCGACCACCCCGGCGCTCGCCGTCAACGACGAGAACACCGTGTTGAAGCTGGGTTGGCGCGGTCAGCGATTCGAGCAGTTCCGGTTCGATCTGAACGAGGACCGTGGATTCCGCAACTTCGTGCTCCGCGAGATCAAGCTGGCCGACGATGCTGCGTTCTCCACGTCGTATCCGATCACGTTCGCCGATAACGCCGGTGTCGGCGGGACGGCCGACATCTTCGTCACCACCAACCGGGGGGCCTTCGACGGCACGCGCATCGCCCAGAACATCCCGGTCGCCGGGGGAGTGAACACGTTCACCTGGAACGGCACCACGGCCACGGGGCAACCGATGCCGAACGGTACGTACTGGGTGTACGTCGTGATGCGCAACGGTGCCGCCGTCGGGACGAACTACTCGAGCGGTCCGGTCCGGTTGGAGAAGCCGGTGCCATCGACGCCCAGCTTCTTCGTGCCGCTCACCCCCGCCCGCGTGCTCGATACCCGCACGGGTGAGGGGGGCAACATCGCCCCGCTCGGCCAGCAGGTGTTCACCGAGCTCGATGTCACCGGTGTCGGTGGTGTGCCCGAATCCGGTGTCACCGCGGTCGCGATGAACGTCACTGTCGACGGCCCCACCAGCGCGGGATTCATCACGGCATGGCCGAGTGGGCAACCGCGGCCGGGTGTGTCGAACCTCAATTTCGTGGCAGGCCAGACCGTACCGAACCTCGTCACCGTGAAGGTCGGCGCCAACGGTCGCGTCGACCTGTTCAACTCGACCGGGGCGACGAGCTTGATCGCCGACATCGTCGGCTACTACACGTCTGTTGCCCCGCCGTCGGGCGGGCGGTTCACCTCGCTCACCCCGGCCCGACTCCTCGACACGCGCGACGGCACCGGCCGAGGCGGCGCGGTCGGTGCGGTTGGTGCGGGGCAGATGATCGACCTGCGCGTGACCGGTGCCGGTGGTGTGCCCGCCGCGGGCGTGAGCGCGGTTGCGCTCAACGTCACCGTCGATCAGCCGACATCCACCGGGTTCGTCACGACGTGGCCATCCGGTGAAGGTCGCCCGAACGCGTCGACGCACAACTTCGTTCCCAACCTCACCGTCGCCAACCTGGTGCTCGCCAAGGTGGGTGGCAACGGCAACGTGTCGCTATTCAACTCGGCCGGCTCCACGCACCTTGTTGCCGACGTGATCGGTTACTTCTCGGCCACTGGCGGGGCGTTCATCCCGGTCGATCCCGAGCGCCTGGTCGACAGCCGCGACGGCACGGGCGGCGTGCTCGGTGCGCTCGGTCAGGGTGTGTCGATCGCTCCGACGTTGTCCGACGGGACCCCGATCCCCGTCGCCGCAGCCGCCGTGGTCGTCAACATCACCTCGGTGAACAGCACGATCCCGTCATTCATCACCGCGTGGCCTACGGGTGTGAGCCGTCCCAACGCGTCAACGCTGAACCCTCGCCCGGGGGTGCCAGTGCCGAACCAGGCGTATCTCAAGGTGGGCGCAGGCGGCAAGTTGGACGTGTTCAACGCCTCTGGAGGCACCGACGTGGTCATCGACATCTTCGGCTACTTCCAGTAACGCCCCCGCTCAAGATCTGGGCAGGATTCCTCTCGGAAACCGGGAAGGATCCTGCCCAGATCGTGGGAGATCCAGCGGATCAGGCAGGCTCCGGCGACGGAGGCGGTGATGACGTTGACCATCAGCCAGGTGCGCGGAGACAGCCAGCCGCTCGCCGAGAACGCGGCCGGCCTGAGCGACCACGGCCCGTCGGTGCCGACCGAGTAGCGCCGCAGCACCCACCAGAACGTGGTGATCTCGACCGCCACAGCGACGACGACCATGACGATCAGCATGCCGCCGGCCAGCATCGTCATGGCAGGGGTGATGGCCCGGCCGCGGCGCCCCGATTCGGCCCGGGCGATGAGCAGGAGTGCGACGATTCCGGTGGCGGTTGGTAGCGAGTAGCGTCCCTGCCAGATCGGCCCCAGCGTGCGATGGAACACCACCTCGAAGATCACCGGGACGATCACCACCGCAGCGGCCAACACCGTCGCCGAAGCAACCGCGCCCATGCGAGTTGCACCCGTCTCAAGAGCCCCGGGGGCTCGCAGACCGGTGGCTCGCAGCCAGGCGACGGCGACTCCGATGCCGAGCAGCCAGGCAGCCACCGTCGCTGCCGGTGCCGAGAACTCGAGCCAGCCGAGCGAGGCGACGAGTTCGAAGACGGTGTGCGTCACGTCGTCGATCGCCTGACGCGTTGCGTCGCCGATCGATCCGTTCCCCGCGGTCCGTGGATCGTCGATGTGCAACCCGGTCGCAAGGTTCCATACCGCCAGCCAGCCTGCTGCAGCGACCACCGGGCTCCACAGGATCAGCCTCTGCCGCCACGTTGGCCGGCGCAGCAGTTCGATCATCGTGAGCACGGTCAGCGAGACCAGCAGTGCCACCGGCCGGCAGGCCACGGCAAGCGCAAGCGGGACCGCCACCCACCACGCCTGGCGGATGCTCGGACCGATCACCCACCTCGCCACGCCAACCCACGCAAGCCACGCCAGAACCAACTCGAAGCCGTTGGGGTTGACGACTCCGATCAGGAACCACGCCGACGGGGTGATCGCCGCGACGACCACCACAGCCCTGCGGCCGAGCAGGCGGAGTCGCATCACCACGCACATGACGACGATCGAGTTCCACAATGCCGCCACCGCGCGGTACCAGAACACCTCGTCCTCACCGCCGAGCAGCCGTACGGGGCCACCGATGAGCAGGTAGTACAACGGTGGGTACCGTCCCGCAGACGTGGCTGCCTGCGCTGTCTCGTCTCGGCTTGAATCCGGGAGACCGGTGCCGGGTTCGGTTGCACACTTGGACGTGACTGTGGAGTCGTGGCGGTAGCACGCCGGGTCGCCGGTGACGAGGGCTGCGGGAACGGTGACGACGCGGTATCCGCTGGGCAGTCCGGCTACCGGTCGACCGAACACGTCGCCGCGGGCCACCGCCGCGGCGCGCAGCACGTGGGCCGGTTCGTCCGGTCCGCCGTACCGTCCGACACCCATCGCCCAACTCATCACCAACACCAGTACCAACACCCCGGTCAGTAGCCCGGCCAGCAGCCCGGCATTCACGTCCGTGGGTGCGCGAGGCGACGTGTCCGCCGGCCGGTCGGCCATGTCGCGTATCACCACCTCGGCACGGTCAACGGGTGTCGGCGATGCGACGTCCGCAGACCACGGTCTCGTTGTAGGTGAACACCCGACCGACCGCCTCGGGAAACGGGAACGAGCGCGAGCTGTGCACGTCGAGACCGGCATCGGCGAAGACCGAGGCGACTACGGCCGGCGGCATGTAGGTGACGTGGGTGGGGTCGGATCGCTGACCGCGCTGTTGCGGGCAGATCGCAACGACCTGACCGCCGGCAGCCAGGAATGGCAGGTACC
>JANNHO010000226.1:0-2142 GCA_031404435.1 Acidimicrobiaceae bacterium
AGGGCGCGATCCTGGTGAAGTCGACGTATGCGAAGTCCGCCGGCCCGGTGCACGAGCGCGTGCCCGACCGTTGAGCCATCGCCTGGTGCCGTGACCCGGCACCAGGACCCGAGCCGAGCACGCTCGCCACGACCCTAGAACAACGAGATGGCACGCACGGTTGACGCGCCCGACGCGCCGTTCGGCGCCCTTGAGGCGGTTGTTGTTCTGTGTGCGTGTTCTGTGCGATGTACCAAGGATTCGGGCGAGCGTCCGGCGATCCGGGCGTTCCACCGGTGGGCGTCGCTGAGACGCGCTCGCGGAATGCAAGGCTAGAAAGATGATCGATGACGCGGCAAAGTCGCACCTCCATGATCACCTGCGATGGGTTCGCGATGCCCTCGTTTGGAAACTCGACGGGCTCTCCGAGTACGACGTCCGTCGCCCGCTGACCGTTACGGGCACCAACCTCCTCGGCCTGGTGAAACACAACGCCATCTGGGACTCGCGGTACTTCGGCGAGGTCTTCGGTCGACCATTTCCTGAGGATCTCCCGCGATGGGACGACTTGTCGGCAAGGGGCACCGACCTTTGGGCGACGGAAGATGAGAGTCGCGCCGATGTCCTCGACCTCTACCGTCGCGTGTGGAGTCACACCGACGCGACGATCGAAGCCCTCAACCTCGACACGGTGGGGCACGTGCCGTGGTGGCAGGAAGATGTTCCTCTGTTCAACGTCATGGTCCATTGCCTGTCGGACACGACGCGTCATGCCGGGCATGCCGACGTCTTGCGCGAGGGACTCGATGGCGCCGTCGGCGCTGATCCTGGAAGCCCACCTGGACACGGACGCGACGACGCATTCTGGGAAGCTCGGCGGGCGACGCTCGAGCGGATCGCCAGCGCTGCCGATCGCCGCCGACCGGCCTGACACCTCACTGACTGCAAAGCGATCAGCCGCGCGCGCCTGCGAGGCGAGCGCGGATGCGCCGATCTGCTCGGCCTTCGTGAGGCCAGTCAGGCGTCGTTCTGCGCTGCACGTTCTGTGTCACCCACCGGCACCATCGGGACGGGCTACACGGGTGATCCGCGAGCGCGGTGTCACGCACCATCAGCGCGCCTGGGCGGCCGAGCCACGATGGCGACGAGCCGACGGCGTGGCGAGCGCATTGCGGCGGGGGACTGTCAGACCAAGAGAGTGTCACCTACCACCGGCATTGCTCACCTTGGCCTCGCCGCCTCGTAGCTCATCGAGCGGCGGTGTGGCGTCGCAATAGTGCTCTTCGTCCGCTTCCGTGGGATGGGTTGGGGGCCATCCTCGGGTGCACCACGTTTTCCGGCTGTATAGGTCGTTGGCAAGCGAGGATCAACGGGTGCAGTCCAGGAGGGTATGGCGCGAGTGCTCGGCGGCGAGCATGGTGTGATCATCGAGCGGGTCGTGGTCGGTGTTGTGGTTGCCGGTGTCCGGGCGTCGAAGGTGGGGAGGGCGTCGCCGGTGGCGAGCGCTCGACGCTGGCACGGTGCAGGTGTTCATCGAGGCTGAGCACGCGTGTTACCTGTTCGGAATACCCCGTCGTCACGCTTTACCGGACGCCTCGACGGCGTAGCGAAGCAGCACCAGGTTCGACCCGTCCCAAGTGGCCGTGTCGACGAGGCGCAGCGTTGCCGACGGGCTGCTCTCGAAGGCAGGTGTGCCGCCGCCGACGATTCCGGCGCCGACGATGATGTGGAGTTCGTCGACTAGCCCATGCGCCAGCAGGTCGTTCCACAGGATGTGGCTGCCGAAGACGAGGATGTCGCGCCCCGGTGAGTTCTTGAGCTCGGCGACCTCGTGATGGGCGTCGGCTCGGCTGACGATGCGGGTATCGCTCCACGGAGCGGTCTGGTCCGCGGTGAGGGTGTCCGAGACGACGACCATTTCGACGGCGTTCTGCAGTCGCGAGACCTCTCGCTCGATCGCCGGGGCGTCGTCTTTGTCAGCGATCGGCGGCCAGTAGCCGAGGAAGTTCTCGAACGTCGTGCGCCCGAGCAGCAGCGTGTCGGCATTTCGGAGTCGTTCGGCGTTGTACTCGTCGAAGCCCTGGTCGAACGGCATCGCCATGACGTCATGATCCGGGCCTTCGAAGTACCCGTCGAGGGACATCATGTTGCAGACAATGAGCG
>JANNHO010000227.1:0-5537 GCA_031404435.1 Acidimicrobiaceae bacterium
GCGATCATGTGGTCGATCGTTTCGGCGATCGGGCAGTGTTTGACGGGGCGATGATGGTGGCGCTGTTCGGGGCACTCGTGGTGATCGTGTCCCCATGGCTCGGGCTGGCGCTCGTGGGGTTCGCCATCTGGGGACTCGGTGTCTCGGTGATCTTCCCCCAGCTGTACGGCATGGCCGCCCGGCTGCCCGGCACCGCAGCGGGAATCGGCCTCGGGGCCATGGCGGTCGGTCAGCGCCTCGGCGGGCTCGTCAGTCCCGTGGTCGTGGGTTTCGTCGCCGATTTTCACACCTTGCGCTGGTCGTTCGCCGTCATCGTCGGCGCGTCGCTGGTGTTGGTTGTGATCACACGCCCCACGGTTGCCAGCGGCCGCTCAACCGCCATCGACCCGATGCTCTGAATAGGGAGGCGAATCAGGCGCCGTACTCGTGTTCGGGAGCCGGATAGGTGCCGCTGTCGACTTCGTCACGGAACGCCTTGGCCGCATCGAGCAGCGTTTGGCCGATCTGTGCGTACTGCTTGACGAACTTGGGGATGCGGCCGGTGGTGAAGCCCGCCCAATCGGTCCACACCAGCAGTTGGCCGTCGCAATGCGGTCCGGCACCGACGCTGATGGTCGGGATCGACAATTCGGCGGTCACCTGCTCGGCGACGCCCGAGGGGACCATCTCCAACACCACGGCGAACGCCCCCGCCTCCTCGACGGCGCGGGCATCGTCGAGCAGCCGTGCTGCGTCGGCCCCGCGGCCTTGGATGACGTGGCCGCCGAGGCCGTGCTCGCTCTGCGGGGTGTAACCGATGTGGGCCATCACCGGGATGCCGGAACGCACGATGCGGCGGATCTGCTTGCCGCTGCGCCGCCCGCCTTCGAGCTTCACCGCGTGGACCTCGGTCTCTTTCATGAACCGCAGCGCCGTGTGCAGCGCTTCGGTCGGCCCTGCCTCGTATGAGCCGAACGGCATGTCGGCCACAACGAGGGCGCGGGTGGTGGCCCGAGCAACGGCGCGACACAACGGGATCAGCTCGTCGACAGTGACGGGCAGGGTGGTGTCGTAGCCGAACACCGCGTTGCCGGCGGAGTCGCCGACGAGGAGGAAATCGATCCCAGCTCGGTCGAACAGCGATGCCGAGAGGCAGTCGTAACTGGTCAGCCCCGTGATCTTGATCCCTTGCTCCTTGGCTCTCGCAAAATGTCGAGTGCGCACCCGCTTGAGGGTGCTGTCGGACTCGGCGTTGGAGCCGTACGGCGTGGGTTCTTCGGTCACGCGTTCACCCTACGCCTCCCCATTTTCCCGCGGGAAAACACCGGGGTGGTGTGACGGTGTGATGTCCAGGAAGGTTCAGCCACCGGAGAGCGCTTGCATCAGCGTGATCTCGTCGCTGGCGGTGACGGGTGTCGAGAGGTCGCGGGTCATTTCGGCTTCGACGAAGACCTTCATGTGCTGGCGGAGGCGGCCCTGTTCGTCGACGATCCGGAAGCGGATGCCCGGAAATTGTCGATCGAGGTCGGCCAGCACGGCGTCGACGGTTGCCGCCGAATCGCTGACCGTGACGGTTGCAGCTTGGGCGGTGTAGGACCGCAGCGGGGTAGGGATGCGTACGATCATCGACGACCTACGCCAACGACATGACGGGGTGACCGCACTCCACCGAGTAGATCTCGGGCAGGTGCGCGGCGATGCACGTCCACGACGAACCTTCGTCGGCGCTGGCCCACACCTCACCGCTGGTGGTGCCGAAGTACACGCCAACCGGGTCGTGGCGATCGACGGTCATCGCCTGGCGCTTCACGGTGAACCAAGCCCGCTCGGGCAGGCCGTTGTCGCAGCGAGTCCAGCTCTCGCCGGCATCGGCCGTGCGATACACGGCCGGGCGGCCGTCGGGGCTGGTTCGCGGCCACACGTCGGTGCCGTCCATCGGGAACACCCACACGGTGTCCGGGTCGCGCGGGTGCAACTCGACCGGGAAACCGATGTCGCCGATCTCGCCGGGCATGTTGTCGCCGATCCGCACCCAACGCTCGGCGGGCCGGTCGATGCGGTAGATGCCGCAGTGGTTCTGTTGGTACAGCCGGTCCGGTTGCAGCGGGTGCATCCGCACGCAGTGGGGGTCGTGGCCGAACTCGATCTCGGTGTCCGGCGACATCGGTGCCACGCTCCCTTTGTTGAGCGGGCACCAGTCGGTGCCGCCGTCGATGGTTTCAAAAACGCCACCCGACGAGAGCCCGATGTACATGTGTTCACTGTCGCGCGGGTCGATGTTGACCGAGTGCAGCATCGACCCGTCGGGGGTGTTCTGCTCGGGCCACTCGGCCCATGTCTCCCACATCGGGTGATCGTTCCAGCCGTCGAACGGTGCCCATGTGGCCCCGCCGTCATCGCTGGTGAACAAACCCTGCGGAGAACCACCGAGGAACCACCGGCCGGGCTGGCTGGCATGGCCGGGGGTCAGCCAGAACGTCGACGACAGGCTGCGCAGCAACCGTTCACCGTTCCGGAACGCTGGCGGACGGCTGGCCTCGGTCCACGAGGCACCGAGGTCGTCGGAGTGAAACACCGTCGGCCCGAGGTGCCCGGTACTGACACCGATCACCAGCCGCGATCCGTTGCGCGGGTCGAGCATTGCGTGCTGAACGATGTGGCCGAGAAACATCGGCTCGCTCGACGTCCACGTGTGGCGAGCGTCGTCGGTGGTCAGGACGAACAGCCCCTTACGGGTGCCGATCAGAAGGACTGGCGGTGATAGCTCGCTCACCGGGTCAGCCTCCGGCGACGAGCTTGAACAATGCTCCCGTCGGATCGGCGGCCTGAGCCAAACGACCGTACGGGGAGTCGTCGGCCGGTTGCACGACGGTGCCGCCGAGCTCGACGACGCGTGCCAGCGCAGCATCGGTGTCGGCGACGCCGAAGTAGATCTGCCAGTGCGACGGCACACCGTCGGGGAGGAATGCGGCGGCGTCCATGACTCCGGCCAAGGCATCGTCGTCCTTGCCGAGGGTGGAGTAGCGGAAGTTGGGCTCGTCGCTCATCACGTGTGTGTCCCAACCGAAGACGTCCCGGTAAAACGTCACCGCGGCCTGGTAGTTGTTCGTGTGGAGCTCGAACCAGTTCGGTGTTCCCGGCTCGCCGAGCACCCCGAAACCCTTGTGCAAGCCGGGCTGCCAGGTACCGATCGCTGCGCCGCTGGGGTCGGTCATCACTGCCATCGAGCCCAGGTCGCCGACCGGCATCGCCGGGACGATCACCTGCCCGCCGTGGCTCGCCGCTGCCGTAACGGTCGCTTCGGCATCGTCGGTGGCCAGGTACACCGACCACAGATCGGGCATGCCGGAGCTGCCGTCGTTGCCCATGCACCCGGCGACCATGTGGCCGTCTTTGGAGAAGTTGATGTAGCCGCCGAACTCCTCGCCGGCCTGTTCGGACGTCCATCCGAACAGCTCGCCGTAGAAGCTGCGCGCTCGGTCGGTGTCGCTGGTGAACAGATCGACCCAGCACGGCGCGCCGGTCGGTGCAGTGTCACGAATAGGCATGGCTGTCTCCTTTGCGGAACGGTTTCGTCCCCAGTATGTCGCACCGTCGGCCGCCCCACCAGACCCTCCGAGCGCGGCGCGGCGGGTCGGCGGACGGCTAGCTTCGTGTCATGCCGAGCGCACCGGCGAACGACCTGCTCATCGATCGTCGGGCCGCGGTTCGCCGCATCGAGCTCGATGATCGGTCATGGGTCGATGTGATTGAGGGGTTCGTGCGCGACCCGGATGCCGCCTTCGCCGAGGTGTTCGCCTCGACTCCATGGTCGCAAACTGAGGTGCTGCGCTACGACAAGTACGTGCCCGAACGGCGGTTGTCGGCTGGTCTGCATGCCGAAGCGTCACCGCTGCTGCGGCAAAGCGAACTCCACGTGAGCAGCACGTACCGGGTGCCCGTCAGTGGCGTGGCCGCCATCTTGTACCGCGACGGTGGCGACTTCCAGGGGCTGCACAGCGACCGCGAGATGCGCTGGCTGGATGACACCGTGATCGCCATCGTGGTGCTTGGTCAGCGTCGCCCGTTCGTGCTTCGCCGGAGGGTGCCGCTCGCCGAGGTGGTCGAGCGGGTCCCTGCCGGGGCGGACCCCGGCGACGTGGTGCTCAAGCCGGGACAGGGGGACCTGCTGGTCATGGGCGGCCGCTGCCAGAGCGACTGGTTGCACGGTGTGCCAGCTGCCGACACCGCGAACCCGCGGATCTCGCTGACGTGGAGATGGACGAGCAAGCGCGGTCGACCCGATACCAATCCGGGTTACTACGACGGACGGCAGTTCAGCGACCGCCCCCGCCAGCCCGGCTCGCGATCATCTCGCCCAACGTGAATCGCCCACGGTGAGCGGCACCGGCGGTGATGGTGCAGGTCAGGCTCGGGCTGGTTCCAGGGCCTGCTCGCGGCTCCAGAAGCGCAGCGCTGTGCACGCCTTGACGAACGCCGTGCTGGCCTTCGAGCCGTTGAACGCAATGAAGCCGCCGTCGACTTTCGATGCGACGCCCGCTGCCTCCAACAGTTCTGCCGCTGCGGCGATGTGGCCGATGAACTTGCAGTGCGCGTAGGCGTCGGCGACGAAGTCGCGGGCGGCGGGCATCGTCGACAATTCGTGAGCACCCTGTTTCGAGCAGAGCAGAACGACCGCGTCGTACAGCACCGAGGGTGTTCCGGCGAGTTGCTTGTCGGCCTCGATCCGTCCGCCCTTACCGGCGACGCCGCCCACCTTCGGGGCAACGATCTCCAACGTTGCTCCAGCGGCCTCGACTGCAGCACGGAGCGCATCGACGGTCTTGGGATCGCTGCCGTCGGTGACGAGCGCCGCGAACTTGCGGCCGGCGACCGTGCGCCGGTTGTTGCCGATGATACTCAGCGCCGGTGACTGGTCGAGGTCGGTGCGCGCCGGACACGCCGCAGGGGACCGGTCGGGGAGTGCCGCGAGTCCGAGCCCGTCAGCGACCCGTTTGGCCAGCCCTTCGTCGACGTTGCTCAGGTTGGCGACCATCCGCTCGCGGATCGCCGGGGTCTCCACCTTCGACAGCTCGAACACGAACGAGTTGACGATGTGGCCCTGCTCGACATCGGTCTGGCTGATGAAGAACTGACGGGCCTGGCTGTAGTGGTCGGCAAAGCTGGCCGGACGAACCCGCCGCTTGTCGCCTGTCTCAGTGGTGGCCACCGACTCGAAGCCGATCGCCGGGTTCTCGCGCGGGCCACCTGCCTCGCCGCTCCACGAGTTGGGCTCGTAGTTGACACGACCGACCGGGTTGCTCACGGCCATGTGCCCATCCTGTTGGAAGTTGGCGTACGGGCAGCGCGGCGCATTGACCGGCAGGTAGCCGAAGTTCGGCCCGCCCAGTCGCTTCAACTGTGTATCGAGGTAGGAGAAGTTGCGGCCCTGCAGCAGCGGGTCGTTGGTGAAGTCCACGCCGGGGACGACGTTGGCGGTGCAAAACGCCACCTGTTCGGTGAACGCAAAGAAGTTGTCGACCACACGGTCGAGCACGAGGCGGCCGACGATGCGGATC
>JANNHO010000228.1:0-14812 GCA_031404435.1 Acidimicrobiaceae bacterium
CGTGTGGTTCGGCCCAGTGATCGCAGATTCCACCGGGACCGCTGTCTTCGTCGTGGATGCGGACGACATTCCCGTCAAGGGCGCCGTGTATCAGGTGTTTGCAAAGGTTTTGTCCGGCCCGTGTCAGGGGCAGATCGCGAGCACGACCATCAAGGTGTTGGGTGATGCGCCGCCCGACGAGTGCGACGTCGACGAGGACGAAGGCGACGAGAACAACGGCGACGAGAACAACCAGTCTGAGAGCGTCTCGGTGCAGCCCCAGACCACCGTCGACGATGGCTGCGACAATGACGAAGATGACTGCGCCAAGGGCGGCGCGACGAACAACAACGCCCAAAAGTCGGAGAACAACGGGAACGGCAACGGCAACAACGGCAGCAATGGCAACGAAAAAGACGACGAGAAGTGTGATGTCGAGGTCAACCCTGTCACCCCGGTGAAGCCGGCACCCAACGGCAACAGCAACGGCAACAGCAACGGCACTCCACCGGCACCAGCAGCTGGGGCAGTCGTAGTGCCAACCCCTGTCGCAACGCAATCACTTGTTCCGGTCGTGCCGACAGCGGCAGCAGCGGCAGTCGTCCCGGCAGCGGCAGTTGTCCCGGCTGCGGCAGTTGTTCCGGCTGCAGCAGTTGTTCCGGCTGCGGTGCTATCGGCGGGACTCTCCGCCGGGGCAGCACCAAACCCGGCCGTCGCCTCCGCCTCAGCGGCGCCACGCGACGCGTTGCCGGTCACCGGCTCCGACTCCTCCACCGCCATGCAGATCGCCCTCGTGCTGCTGCTCGGCGGCGTGGGCATGGTTGCGGTCACCGGGATTCGCCGTCGCCAGAGGGCCAACGCCGGCATCACCATGTGAGATGATCACCGAGGTGTCCGTCCTCGGTGAACTATGAAGATCGCTTCCGTCGTCGTCGGGCGGCGCACCGTCTTGGTTGTTGCCGTGCTCGGTGCTGTTGCAGCATCGATGCTGCTGACCGCGCTGAGTGCTCGGGTGTACCGGGCCGAGGCCACCGTATTGTTACGCGACGGCTCGAACGCTGCCGTCGAGGCGCAATTGATCGGAAGCGGAGTGATCCGTTTCGGTGTCGGCCAACGGCTCGACATCGAGACGCTGCCACCACCGGCGCGTGTGACATCGCGGCCAGGCACACAGGTCGTCAGCATCGTGGTCCGCAGCGGACACGCCGCCACCGCAGCCGCGGTGGCCAACACCTACGCAACCACCTACATCGATCTGCGTGGGCCGGCACCGGACATCTCCGACTTCGAAGATGCCGTCGCCGATCTGGAAGAACAGATCGCCACGCTGCGCACCGCGATCGACAACATCGACAGCGCCACCGTGACGAACCCCGACGACAAGGTCCCGCGCGACCTGTTCGTCGCCAGGCTCTCGCATCTCGAGCTTCAGCTTGCCACGCTGGAGGCCGACCCCACCTCGCTCGGCGACATCGACATCGTCCCCGCGGCGACCATCGACGAAAAGGCGACCCCACCCGGGAAAGCGGAAGAGCCACGGCCCGCACGAACCGCTGGGCTGGCGGCACTCGCCGGCTTGATCATCGGGGCGATCGCGATCGTGCTCGCCGAGCGCTCCAACGACGCACTGCGTGACATCACCGAGTTGAACGCGATTCGCCGGCGTGTCCCGGTCATCGGTCAAATACCTCACGACGCGGCACTCCAGATCCGCCCGTCCGTTGGGCGTCGCCGAATTGACGACACCAGTTACACCTCCATTCACGGGCTGCGCGATGAGGTGCTGCTGATCGGGCTGGAGCCCCCGCTGCGCGTGATTCAGGTGTGCGGTGCCGCACCCGGGGCAGGAACAACCACGATTGCCACCGAGTTGGCGATCGCCCTCAGCGAGTACAGCTCGGTGGCATTGATCGATCTCGATCTGCGATCGCCGGAGATCCACCACATGGTCGGCCTGCACAATCCCATCGGCATGGTCGACAACCTCGATTCCCATCCGATCGACCTGACGCTGTTCCCGATCCAGGAGGGACTGGACGTGATCGCCGCCGGACGGCCGCCATCGAGCCCAATGGCGGTGCTTAGCCGCGTTCGCCTCGACACGATGATGAATGAGATGCGCGACCGGTACGACATCGTCGTGATCGACTCGCCAGATCTCGAAAGCTATGGCGACGCAACGATGATCGCTCGTCTGGTCGACGCGGTGATCGTCGTCGCGCGGGTCGGGCACACCTCGACATCGTCGATCCGGTCTGCCTGTCACGAGCTCGACGCTGCCAACGCGCGCATCATGGGCTTTGTGATCAACGACATGCCCACTCGTCGCTGAGCTTGATTTTCCAACCGACGGCGGCCGCTGCCTGACAGTGCGTCGTGATCTATGTGTCCTTCGTCAAGAGTCAGGCAACTTCTCACCACAGCGTGGTAATCCGTTCTATGGTGCCCCCCACATCAGCGCTGCGGGGCGCCTACGAAAGGGCATGAGGATCCATGGCGGAGATCATCACCATCCAGGGGCAGCCCTCGATAGCACTCCAAGTTGGCGCCGCCTGGCGGGCAGCGCCACTCGCCCGTCAGCGACAAGCAGTCGGCGGTGTCGTCGCCGGAACGCTCGTCGCTGCGGCAGCCGCAACGGTCGTTCCGTCGCCGACGGTTGTGGCTCTCGCTGCGGTCAGCACGATCGCCGGCCTCGCCGCGCTGGTCGATGTGCACGAGCACCGCCTTCCCAACGTGTTGTCGTTGCTGGCGCTTGGTGCCGTGATGGCTGCTGCGGCGTACGGGGGCCTGCGAACCACGATGGATGTGATCGTCGGACTGTTCATTGCTGCGCTGCCGTTGTTCGTGGTGCGCTACGGCAAGGGTCTCGCCTTCGGTGACGTGAAGTTCGCCGCAGTGCTCGGCGCTGCCGGCGGCCTCCTCCATCCGTTTGCCGGGCTGGTGGTGGTGTGGTTCGCGGCACTGTCGAGCGGGGCCTATGCCCTGCTGCGCCACCGGACCAAGCTTGCTCTCGGGCCGTGGCTCTGGGCCGGCTACGTGGCCGCCTGCGCCGCGGGGGTGCTCCTCGTGCAGTTCGGAGGCCAGTCGTGGCCAGCCCGACTGTGAACCGCAGCCGGCAAGCTCCGGCCATCGTTCACGATCTCACCGCTCGCGGTGGGAAGTCATCGGGTGTTGGCCAGGCCAAGCGAACCAACGTCGGAGCGCGACGCAAGGCTCGAACCCAATGGCTCGTGCTCGGTGCAGCCCTCACGGTGCTGGCCGGAATGCTCGTGGCCTGGGCGCTCAGCCAGGCAGTGGGCCGCGTCGAGGTCGTCACGGTAGCCCGCCCGGTTGCTGCCGGTTCGGTGTTGCAAGCCGACGACCTGAGCACCGCCGCCGTTGCCTTCGACGGCGCGTCACCCGGACTTGTCCCGGCGGCGTCGATCAGTCAGCTCATCGGGCTCGCAGCAACGATCGATCTGCAGCCGGGCTCACTGCTCACGGCCGGGATGTGGTCGGATGCAAGCTCGTTGTCGGCCGGCGAACGAACCGTGGGTGTGGTGCTGGAAGCCGGACGCCACCCTGGCGATCTCGCCCAGGGGATGAGCGCACTTGCGCTCGCCCTGGATGACGACCTGGCGGGCGTGACCGTCCGCGTACTTGGCGTCGAGTCCGCTGCTGGCACCGGGCCGGGTTCGATCTCGGTCACCCTTGCTGTTGCCGAGGCCGATGCCACCCGCGTCGCACGCCTCGGTGCCACCGACCGGTTGGTGCTCATCGGGCTCCCGGCGATCGCCGCGGATCAGCTGGTCGGCCGGCAACCAGTTCCGGCGCAGTTGTGATCATCGGAGTCGGGTCGTGGCGGGGCCTGGGTGCCACCACCACCGCGTTTGCCGCGGCGGCCTCGCTGACGGCTCGGGGAGAGCGACCGTGGTTGGTGGAGGCCGACCCCGCCGGCGGTGTCCTGGCCGCCCGGCTCGACCTCGGCGTGGCCGAGGCCGCCTCGCTAGAGCGCATCGCCTTCCCGGTCGAGCGAACCGGCGGCAACCGCTTCGACGACGCGGCGATCGACATTGCCGGTGTCCGGGTGATCACCACGTCGGGCGACCCGTTCCGGGCATGGGCCTGCCACACCCCGCGGTTCGCCTGGCAGAGCGCGCTCCGCGATCTGGACGGGCCGGTCGTGGTGGATCTCGGCACCCTGCGTGGCGGCGGCCCCAACACTGCGGTGCTCCAGCAACTCGACCTGTTGCTGCTCGTCGTCAATCTGGATGCGGTCAGCGTGGTGTCGTCGCTCGAATGGGCGGGCTCACGCGGTCGGCCATCGCCCGATGACCGTGGGCTCGCTCTCGACATCACCCGGATGGTGATCGTCGATGCCCCCATCGTCACCACGAAGGTGTCCCGCACCGACGTCGAGAGCGAGCTCGGAGAGCGATTCGCGGGGGCACTGCCATGGTCGCCCGATGTCGTCGAGCTGATGTACCGGGGAACCGGCTTCGACCACAAGCGGCTGCGCCGCCATGCATTCACGCAGGCGGCCGACCATCTCGCCGGACGGCTGTGCGCCTGGTTGGGTAGCGAGCGTGCGGCATGAACGACGACGACCTCGAACAACTTGCCGGTGAGGTACGCCGCGCCTACGGCGACCGCTTTCCGCTGCCCCAGCGCGACGAGACCGCCGCCGACCGCGAACTGCGCGAGGAGATCACCCGCGATGTGTTGGAAACCACGGTGCTCGTCGACCTCGACGGTCAGCGCCGGGCTGCGCGCCAGGCACCACTGACCCCGCACGATCAGGGTGCGCTGGTGGAGCTCGTCCTCTCGGAGATGTTCGGGCTACCCAAGTTGCTGTCGGTGTTGCGCGACCCGGACGTGACCGACGTTCTCGTGTTCGGGGCTGATCCGGTGCGCGTGGAACGCATCGATGGCACCCGTCAGCTGCTGGCGCCACTCGTGCGCCGCGACCGCGACCTGGAACGGATCATCTACGACACCGCGGCGGAACGACGTCGGCCGTTCAACCGCGAACACCCTTTCGTCGATCTCGAGCTCGAACCAGGAGTTCGTTTTCACGGTGAAGGCTTCGACGTCGTTGCCCGTCCGCTCATCGCGATCCGTCGTGCCGCAGTGTTCGGTGCCGGCCTCGACGACCTGGTGCGACGGCACATGCTGGCGCCCGATGCCGCGACGTTGCTGCGCGCCGCGGTGGCTGCCGACATGTCGATCCTGGTCGCAGGACGGATGGGGAGCGGCAAGACGACCCTGCTGCGGGCGTTGATCGGCGAGATCGACAGCAGCGATGTGTTGATCACCATCGAGACCGATTTCGAGCTCAACGTCGCCCAGATGGGCACCCATCCCTTCGTCCACGCGTACCAGGCCCGAATCCCGTCAACGAGCGACGGCACGGGGATCTCGTGCGCCGACATGATGGTGCCGGCCGTGCGAACACGTGCCGACTGGATCGTGCTTGGCGAGGTGCGCGGCGCTGAGGGCGCGGCGATGGTGCAGGCGATGTCGATTGGCCAAGGCACCATGGCAACGGTGCACGGCGGCTCGGCCAAGGATGGGCTGGAGCGGCTGGCCGAACTGATCGCGACGAACAACCGGCTTGATCTGCGGATGGCCAGATGGCAGGTCTACCGCAGTGTCGACCTGGTGATCCATACCTCGGGCGACAACGACAGTGGCCGCCGGGTGACCGAGATCGTCGCCCCGTCGGTTGAAGAGGACGGCAACCGCTTCATCGTCCACCGCCTGTTCGCCTCCAGCACCGATGCCCCCGAGCATGGCGCCAGGATGGTCGGCGAACCGCAGCGAAACATGCTCGACCGGTTGCTCGTTGCCGATCCCTCGTTCAACCTGCGATCCACCGGCGCGTCGAGATGAGCGCCGTGCCTGCCGCAGCTGTGGCCCTTGCTGCGGCCAGTGTGGTGGGCGGTGCTGTGGCGTGCGTCGCCCGAGCGTTGACCGCGCAGAACCCGGCGCGACCTACGACGGCCGCGTCCAAGCCTGGGAGAGGCCGCACTGTCGAGGGCCGACACATCGCCGTCGGCGTTGCCGTGGGGTTCGTTGTGTTGTTGGCGACCCGCTGGCCGGTGCTCGCGGCAATCGTTGCGGTGCTCACGATCATGTGGCCGCTGTTGATGCACGACGTGTCAGCCGATGCCGAACGCCAACGTTTGGAAGGCATCGCCAAGTGGCTCGAAGACCTGCGCGACACGCTACGCGGTTCGTCGGTTGGGGCCGAGGAAGCGCTCGAACAGGTTGCCCTGCGGCCACCGTTGGCGATCGCCGACGCGCTGGCAACGTTCACGTTCCGGCGCCGACAGGGGTTCCGCGTGGAAGACGCGCTGGCCGACCTTGCCGACGAACTCGATCACCCAACAGCCGATGCCGCGATCGCAGCGATACGCCTGGTCGTAGGCGGCACCGCCGGCGCGGCCCGTCTGCACCACACGGTGAGCACCCTTGCCGGTGCAGCCCGCGACGAGGTTCGCGCCCGGGAGCGAGTGGACCGAACCCGGGCGATCTACCGATCGTCGATGAAGCGACTGGTGATCATCGCTGTGTTGCTGGTTGCGTATCTGCGGCTGGCAGCCGGTGACCTGCTCGACCCGTACAGCACCCCGGTCGGCCAAGTGGTGCTGATGCTCCCGATGGCGATGTGGGGTGGATGTGTGATGTGGCTGCGGTCGCTGTGCAAGTACGAGCCGCTCGCGCGGTACCGGATCATCGGTAGCGAGGGACTGCGATGAGTCCGCTGTCGACGGCAGCGGTGTCGGCGAGCCTGGTCGCCGCAGCGGTGTGGTGCGTGCTCCACAGCGCGCGCGTGCAGCGTCCCTCGCTCGGCCAGGTGCGCGCTGTGCTGCTCGCCGGTGCGGCCGGGACGACGATGGCCCGAGGACCGGTCGCAACGTCAACTCCAAATTCGGCGATCGCCCGCTGGATCGAGCGAAACGCAGCACGCTCGGGCCCGATGTTCGGTCTCGACCCGGCCACCGTGGCGTCGCGCTGCATCGCCGCGTTCGCGGTCGCGGTTTTCGCCGTGGTCCTCAGCGTGTCGGCATCGATCGCGATGGGGGTCTTGCCGCTCAGCCCGCTGTGGCTGCTGCTCGCAGCTGCGGCCGGCACAGCCGCTGCATGGGTCATGTGGAGCGACGCGCTGGGCAAGCTGACCCGCAGTCGCCGCGAGTTCCGTCGGGCGACGAACGACTTCATCCAACTCGTCGCTGTCGGGCTCACCACCGACCAGAGCGTCGAGCAGGCCATCGAGTTCGCGCTCGGTGTCGGCGACAGCGAGATGTTCGCGTTGTTGCGCAGCGAGTTGGCCACCGCTCCGCTGCGCGGCATCCCGCTGTGGGAAGCGCTCGAACAACTCGGCGAGTCGTATCAGCAACGGGAACTGACCGAACTCGGCTCGTCGATCGAACGCCAAGGCATGCAGGGCGTGTCGATCACCGACACCGTGAACACCCTCGCCGAATCGATGCGCGCCAAGGGTCTCGACGAACTCGAACGCGATGCCGACAAAGCCAACGCCAACCTCGCCGGCCCGACGGTGGCGTTCGTGGTGACCACCATCGTGTTCCTGGCCTACCCACTCGCCATCCGAATCGGCCAAGCCTTCAGTGGCTGAACGACCCGACCGCAGCCTTTCATCCCAACCCCATCTCCAGCAGATCCCACCAACAGAACAGCGAGCCACACCATGAACCAGCTACTCCTTGCCTCCTCGGTGCGCACGCACTTGGGCCTCGTTGCGCTCCGGCAACGGTCGGCGGCACACCTGCGCCACGCGTGGGCCGAACGCAATGACGAAACGGGTGTCGACGAAGCCGTCACCAAGATGATCTGGCTGGCGGTCGGCAGTGGTGTGGCCGTCGCTGCCACGGCGTTCTTCACGACGGTGTACACCGCAGCACAGGGCAACGTCCCCGATCCGGTCGCCCCACTGCCGTGACCAATCGCCGTGGTTCATCGCGCCGACCGAGCGGGTCGGCGTTGCGCCGGTCCTCCCGGCGGCCGGCGAACGGCGGAGGTGCCGATCGCGGCACGGTCGACGTGTCGGTGGAGATGCTGTTCGGCATGATCGCGGTGATCTTCGTGCTGTTGGCGATGTTCGAAGCCGTCGCCTACTGGCATGCCCGCAACATCTTCGACGACGCCGCATCCGACGGGGTGCGCGTGGCTGCGGCCTATGACGGCACCTGCGCCGACGGGGTGGCCGCCGCTCGGGCGGCGATCACCCGTCAGGCCAACTCGTGGGCCGAACAGGTGGACGTGACGTGCATCGACGGACCGATGGTGACCATCACCGTCACCGGGATGACCCCCGGAGTCGTCGGAGGGCCGATCGGATTCCATGCCTCGGTGTCGGAATCAACCCCGCGAGAACGCTGACCGGCCATGAACGACCACTGGAGCACGCCACCAACGGCACCCGGGCAACAGGCCGGTACACGCGACGTCGGGATGGTGACGGCGGTGGAGATGATGTACCTGCTGCTGTTCCTGCTGGTGACCCTCGCGTTCTTCGGCTTCGTCGGCCGTCTGCATGCAGCGGGGGTGCGCGTGTCCAACACCGCGCAATCCGCTGCCCGGGCGGCATCGCTCAGTGCCGACAGCAGCGCGGCGGGGTGGGCGGCGCAGCAAGCCGTCGACGTCTCGACGCTGCCGCAGAACTGTTCGGTTCTACCGCTGACGGAGCTGAGCTGGGAACCATCGGCGACAGGCGAATGGCAGGGCGGCTCGGTGACCGTGACGGTTTCGTGCCAGCTCGACAACGCCGGGCTCACCGGACTCTGGAGCCCCGGAACACGCACGGTGTCGGTCAGCGACACGCAACCGATCGACCGGTACAAACGATGAACGGCGGTCCGTCACCCGCTCGCTGTGGTGCAGCCGAGCGTCAACGCGCTGCCGGCCGCGACCGCGGCTCGCTGAGCATCGTGATGATGTTCCTGCTTGCCATCGCGCTCGCGGGAGCGGCTTTGATCGTCGATGGGGGCAGGGCGCTCACCGCTCGCCGGCATGCTGCCAACACGGCGGAAGCAGCCGCCCGCTTCGCTGTTGCCGACCAAGCCATCGGCGGCGGCAGTTTCGATGCCGATGTCGCCGCACAACTCGCGCTTGCGCACGCCCAGCGATCGGGCGTGGCTGCCGAGGACGTTTCGGTGGACGTGCGCACCGATCTGGTCGGAGGCACCGAGGTGGTCGTGACCATCACCGAACGCCGAACCGCAGTGTTCCTCGTGCTCGGAGGTCTCGACGAGATGACCGTCAGCGCGACCGGTGCCGCCACCTTTGTGTACGTGATCTGAAGCTGAACCTGATCTGGAACAAGGACGCCGACTCATGAACCACACCCATCCCCGATCGAGAAGAGCCACTCTGATGTCGCGCTCATCGCACGCACCCGTCCGCATCACCGCGGCTGCCACCCTGCTCGCGCTGTTCGGCGCGGTCCCGGCCGCCGTCGTGTCCTTCGTCGGGCTTCCACGGTGGGCGGAGATCTCCGCCGCAGCCGGCACCGGTCGCATCAATGACGGTGCCATTGTGAGCATCGGTACCACCTTGTTCCTCGGGCTGTGGGCGTGGTTCGCGCTCACTGCACTCGCCGAGGCCGTTCGGGTGCTGACGTGGCGCGGCGGCGACCCGACACGCAGCCTGGCTCCGGTTACGTCGTCGCCGAGTGGGATGGTGAAGCGGCTCGTGCGCGTGGCGTTGATCTCGACCACGGTTGCGGTCACCGCGGTCGCGCCCATGCTGCGCAACGACCGCCCGGTTGCGGCGTACTCCGCTGCACCGATCAGCGCGCCGGTCACCGCGCGTGTTCACTCGTTGCCGACCGGTCGGGAACGCCCCGACGCGCTGCGCTCATCGGGGCGCGAGACGCCCTACTCCGTTGCCGTTCGACTTGGTGACGTCGACCTCCGCACCCAGATCATCGAGCTCAACGCCGGCCGCATGACGCCGGCCGGTGGCACGTGGTCGGGTGGCGTGTTCCCGGCAGGCATGACCGTGGTGCTCCCGGTCGGAGCTGCGCTACCGAACACCGTCACCTGGACGACCTACACCGTGGTGCACGACGACTCGGTGTACCGGATCGCCACCAGCATTGCCGAGCAACAACGCGCAGGCGACGGCGCCAGGGTGCGCGCCATTGCCGATCAGATCCTGGAACGAAACCTTGGACGACGGATGATCGACGGAGCGGTGTTCGACGACGCGTCGCTGATCCAACCCGGCTGGCAGCTCGATGTACCCGTTGCCGCCGCGGCCGAGTCTGGTGGCGCGGCCGAGAGTGGTGGCGCGGCGCCGGCCGCGACGCCGGCGACTGGGGTGGTGGGCACGGCCTCGTCGTTGCATCACGTGGTGATAGCGGGCGACAGCTACTGGGGAATTGCGGAGGCCCATCTCGAGCTCGCCGGCCCGGCGACTGCCCACGACATCGCGATGTTCAGCGATGCGCTGATTGCCATCAACGCTCCACTGCTCGGCCACGACATCGACACGCTGCTCGTCCCCGGTGACGAAGTCCGCTGGGGCCCACTCCCCATCGCCCCACCACCGGCTACGAGCCCGATGCCTGCGGCCGTCGACACCGCAGCGGACACTGAGGTCGACACGGTGACCGACACCGTCGGAACGGCTGACAACGCGGCGGACACCGCCATCGACAACGCGGCGGACACGGCCGCCGGCACCGCGGCCGACAAGGCGGCGGCCATGGTCCCGGTACCTGTTTCGCCTCGCGCGACCGACGTCGCGTCGGGGCCTGGCCTTGCGCTTGGCGACGTCGCGGTTACCGGGGAAGCGCCGATCAGTCGGGGCCTGGCCGGGGCGGTGTTGGTGGCCGCCGGGGCGATTGGCCTGATCGAATCACGACGGCGCAGGATGCTGCGCGGCTCCACGCCGCGTACCCGCCTCACCCCTCCGTCGCCGGAAACCGCGGCGACGGAGCGGGTGATGCGCTCGCTCGCTCGACAGCGTGCAGCGCTCGGTTCGCCTCGATCTGGCACTCCGCAGTGCCGGGCACGCGTTGGGGTCCAGCGGCGGTCACGTGCTGGCGGTGTTCGGTCGAGCCACCGGTGAACTCACCCTGGTTGTCGATCGCGCCGGCCGGGCGGCCCCCGAGCCCTGGACTGCCGGCGGGGACACGGCTGGCGGTGCTACGGCCACATGGCACCTTGCCGCACACGTCACCGAGGAACGGCTCGCCGAGGACGGCCGCCTATCGGGGCAGCCATGCCCGACACTGGTGCAACTGGGTACCGTCGCCACCTCAACGATGGTCCCTGGCGTCGAGAACAGCGAACTGTTCGTCGATCTGGAGGCGTACGGCATGTTGTGCATCGATGGGCCCGACGACACCACGGGCGACATCATCCGCGGCATCGTTGCATCGTTGCAGCTGTCACCGGTCGGGCAGCTGGTGAACATCGTCGGCCACCGCTTGCGCGGCAGTGGTGCCGACCCGACCGGCACCGGCAACGATCTGGCCGGACCGGCCATCGTGGGGACGAACCCGATCGAGCACACCGACAGCCTCGACGACGCGCTCGACCGGGCTGCGGTGATGCTCGGGTCGACCCCGACGGCGATCAGCGGACGGCGGACCTTCGAGCTGCGCTCGCGCGGGACCGGTGGCGAAACCTGGGAGCCCGTGGTGTTGATCTCGGCCGAGTCGTCGCCCGATGTCGACGTGGCCCGCGATCTCGTGGCGGCAAGCGGCAGCGGTGGACGCGGCTTGGCAGTGGTCTGGGCCGGTGCCGTCGACGGCGCGGCCCTGACACTGCGCGCCGCGAGCGGTGCATGGATGTTGGACTGCCTGGGTGTCGGTGTGGTGCCGGTGGGGGTATCGGCCGATGATCGAGCGGCACTCGTCGACACCATCGTGGGGGCTGCCGACGTGATCACCCTCGCTCGCCCCCAGGACCTCATCGCCGCACAACCCATCGAGGCGTCTCCCGTCGAGGTGTTTGCCGACGCCGAGTGGGAGCTGATGGTGCACACCCTGGGCACGGTGGCTGTGACGACGAAGTGCGGTGAGACCGTGGCGTTCGAACGTGGAAAGGCGTTGGAACTCGTGGTGTGGCTGACGCAGCACCGCGAGCAATCAACACGGGTCGCGGCGAGGACGGCCCTCTGGGAACTGGACGTTCGAGATGCCACGTTCGCCAACGTCGTGAGTGATGCCCGGCGGGCGATGGCTCGCGCCAGCACCCCGGTGGCTGGTGACGAATGGATTGAACGGACCCTCACCGAAGCGCTTCCGCTGCACCCGCTCGTGATCACCGATGCAGAGCTGTTGCGGGCCCGGATGCAGTCGTGTGCCGGGCTCGATGCGGCATGTGTGGTGCAGGCGCTTCGACCAGCGCTCGAACTCGTCACCGGGATGCCGTTTGCCTCGACCGCATATCTGTGGCCGGACGCCGAAGGGTTGGGCTCGGCGCTGACGATGCTGGTCACATCGGCGGCGACCGAATGTGCTCGCAGCGCGCTGCAACTCGACGACATCGACACGGTGTTCTGGGCGACCGGTCAGGGGCTGAAGGTGCTCGCCGGACACGAGGAACTGATCGGGCTCCGGATGCGGGCGCACGCCCAGCGCGGCGACCGTGCCGGGGTCCGCAACGAGTTCACCGCCTACGAACGGGCGTTGCACGCCGATACCTCCAGCGACGAGGAGCCGTCACCAAAGGTGATCGAACTGCTCCGCGAACTACTCGCCCAACGAGAGCGCACGATCGCATAAACCGGGTGCCTGAACCGGGTACGCCTCGTCGCCGGCAGACATCTCGACCGGCACGCCCTGCGCGTTTCGCACGTGCGCCGTCTCGGGGGCCGGGCTGCGCTCGGCTGGGTTCGGTACGTCAACCTGGGTCCCCGCTGGCTGGTCAGGCCGCTTGACCTGCGGCACAGGTCACGGCGGTGACGTCCTGCGTCGCGAGGCTGAAGGTGGTGGTGCTGCCATCGCCGTGGGTGCGGATGAACTCGGTGAGCGACGCGGTATCGGCGTCGCACACCCGCGTCACGGTGTCGGCGCGCCGGAGCACCCAGCCGTTGTCGAGGCGGACGCGCTGGCCGTCACGGATCTCGCGAACGGGGGGAAGGTTCACGACGTTGCGCGGCTCGAGAGGCACGATTGCGAACCACAGCACCGCTTCGCCGAGGAGGTCGGCAACGACCGCGCACCGGGCGACCTCGGTGAGCTGCTCGCAGCGGTTCTCGCCGGGGGTGTCGGCGCGAATGTTCAGATAGCGGAATCCGTCGATCCGGATCTGCATGTTGGCTGTGGTGCGCCCGTCAATGATCTGGAACCCGGGATCGGCTTCGGCCACATAGACCAGTTCGATCACGTCGACCTCGCGTTCGATGACGGTCGGCTGGATCGCGAGCGTGACGACGGGGTCGGAGTCGGTGTAGATCCGCAGCACGAACGTGACCGCGATCAGTGCCACCAGCGACATCCAAAAGCCCCACGTGAACAGCTGCCGCATGGCCGCAGGCTACGCGCGCATCGCCTGCGTCGCGGCGCGCCCTGCCGCTTCGGCGATGCGGTCGAGCACGGCGTCGGTGTGGCCGAGGCCGACGAACAGCGCCTCGTATGCACCGGGCGCCATGGCCACGCCCTCGTCGAGCATGGCGTGGAAGAAGCGTGCGTAGAGCCGTTCGTCGGTCGTCTTGGCTTCGGCGAAGTTGGTGGGTGTGCCAGCACCCAACCCAGCACCCAACCCGGTACCGAAGAACATCCCGACCAGCGTGCCAACCACCGGAAACTGCGCCGGCATCCCGGCGGCGGCACATGCATCGCGCAGGATTGCCGACAACGAACGCGCCCGGGCCAGCAACTCCATGTACACGTCACCGGTCAGCTCGCCGAGCGCGGCGTAGCCGGCTGCGGTGGCCAACGGGTTGCCAGCCAACGTGCCGGCGTGAAAAACCGGGCCGAGCGGCGACAGCGTCTCCATGATGTCGCGGCGGCCACCCACCGCACCGATCGGGAGGCCCCCACCGATCACCTTGCCGAGGGTGGTGATGTCGGCGCGAACGTCGAACTTCGCCTGTGCCCCTCCACTGCCGAGCCGGAACCCGGTGATCACCTCGTCGAACACCAACAGTGCGCCGACCCGGTCGCACTCGGCGCGCAACCCGGTAAGGAACCCCTCGGCCGGGGCAACCACGCCCATGTTGGCCGCGACGGCCTCGACGAACACCGCCGCCACCTGCTCGTCGAGCACGGGCACCTGGTTGTACGGCACCACCATCGTGTTGGCCACCGCGCTGGCCGGCACTCCGGCCGTTCCCGGCAGCCCGAGGGTGGCGACACCGCTGCCGCCGGCCGCAAGCAACGCATCGGTGGCACCGTGAAAGTTGCCGTGGAAGATGACCAGACGATCACGGCCGGTGAAGCCACGCGCCAAACGCACCGCGGTGCTGGTGGCCTCGGTGCCGCTGTTCATCAGCCTCACCCGCTCGCAGCTCGGCATGCGCTCGCGGATCGCCTCGGCCAACAACAGCTCTCCCGGCGTCGGAGCGCCGTACGAGGTACCCCGCGCTGCAGCCGCAGTGATCGCCGCAGTGACGGCTGGATGGGCGTGGCCAAGGATGATCGCGCCGTAGCTCTGCACCAGATCGATGTACTGCTTGCCCTCCACGTCCCACACGTAGGGGCCGTCGGCGCGGGCAACGACGTACGGGGTTCCGCCGACGGCTTTGAACGCACGGATGCTGGAGTTGACCCCGCCGGGGATCACCTCGCACGACCGCGCGAACAGCTCGGCGTTCGTTGTCGGAAGGGGTGCACCCACGTTCATCGGAGGTCTCGGTGCTGCTCGGCGAACCA
>JANNHO010000229.1:0-8327 GCA_031404435.1 Acidimicrobiaceae bacterium
CTCGGCGGCGGAGCGACGGCCACCAAGAGCGGCTACAGCGTCGGCATGACCGGCAGCGCGGTGACGGGCACCTCGTGCAACGGTTCGACGGCCCTGGCGTCGGGCTATCACTCGTGGGGGGATCCGGTCTCGACGTCGACCGGCACGCGCTTCTTCGGCACGAACACGACCGGCACGATCTGGCAGAGCTCCGCGACGCTGAGCACCATGACGGACAGCGCCACGCCCGCGTCGCCCGCGACCTCGATTCAGTAGCAGAGTGGCTGGGCAGGACGGGCCGCCCGAGCGGCTGGCCGTCTCGCCAGGCATCCGGAGGCCGGGTACGCCGACAAGCGCACCCGGCCCTTTTTTCTCCGGCGCCGCTCCCCTCGCTTTTTGTCCATGGCTTGAGTACGCTTCACGCGACTCCATGACCCTCCCACGCGTGACACGTCTCGCCGCGATCGTTCGGCGCCGGCGCGAGTCGCTGCTCGTTCTCGTCGTGTTCGCGGTCAGCCTCATCCCGGTCGCCGGCGTCTTCACGCTCTCGAACATCTTTTTCGTGCGCGATCTGGGGATTGCGTTCCGCTCCCGCTTCCTCTTTTTCCGGCAGACCATCTGGTCAGGATCGTTTCCGCTCTGGGATCCGTATCCGGCCAACGGCCAGCCCGCGGTGAACGACGCGCTCTACCAGCTGTTCCACCTGCCGTCGCTCCCGATCCGGCTGCTGCTCCCCGAAGTGGTGGCGTACAACGTCTGGATCGCGCTGCCGATTCCGCTGTGCGCCCTCGGGATGTACCTCTTCCTCCGGCGTCATGTGTCCCCGCCGGTCTCGGTGCCTGGGGCGACGGTGGTGTCGGCCGAACCGACGGCGAGTCCGTCAACCACAACGGTCGAGTCGAACTCCATCCCGGGTGGGTGGAGTTCCTCCACGGTTACACGGTGAGAGGCTGCGCGCTCGATGTGGCTACGTTCGATCACGAAGCCCTCACGGTCCACGTGCTGGGCCACCTGGCATCCACAGTCGTGCGTGCGGAGGTGCGCGCGGTGAACGTGGTCGATGTTTGGTGGTGTGTGCAACGACCCCTCAATTGGGACCGGATGGCAGCACTGATGGCGGCGACCGACCCGCGTCTCACGGCTCCTGCACTCTGGCTCGTGCATCACCTGTTGCCCGACGCAATTCCGGTGCCGGATACGAGCCGCGAGATGGCCCGCCTGCCTCGCTCTGCCCGACGGTCGTTGGCGGCGGCGTCGCCGGCCGACGTGTTGCGCGATCCCTCCCAGCGAACATCGTTTCGGTGGCGGCAGACGTTCACAATGGCGACCCGCGAGCGAGTCGCCGTGGTTGATCAGATGCTCTGGCCGTATGGGGCTCGCAGCCTGCGACGCGCAGCCCACCAGCTCACCAGCCGGCGGTGAACATGCGGGTAGCCATCGTGATGCCACCCGCCACCGAGCTTGCGCCTGACGATGCCCTCGACCGGTGGCCGACGGTCGTGCAACAGGCGGCAGCGTTGCGGGAACACGCCGGCGCCGAGGTGATGGTGGCATGCCGGTCGATGGTGTCGTCGGCCGACACGCGCCGCGCAGGTGTGCCCTACCGCTTCGCCGTCGACGATCGCCGGCTTGTTTATGACGTTCGTGAGTGGCGGCCGGATGTGGTGCACGTGCACGGCCTCGGCTTCACCCGGTTGACGATCCGCCTCGGGTTAGCGCTGCACAGCCGCGCCGCGATCGTGCTGCAGCACCATGGGGAAATGCCCGGCCGTCGTACGGTGCTCGCCCATCGCGTCGCCCGACGCTACGTGGACGGGTACCTGTTCACCGGAGCATCCACCGGCCAGGCCCAACCGTTCGTCGAGTGCGGGATGCTCGATGAACGCGCTCAATGCCATGAGGTACTCGAGGCCTCAAGCACATTGCTATCCGAGGCACCACCTGTCGATCTCGCTGGCTCGCCGTCGATCCTGTGGGTCGGGCGGCTGATCGAATCGAAGGATCCTCTCAACGCCATCGCTGCGTTCGCCCTCGCCGCCGAAGCCACCATGCCCGAAGCTCATCTGCACATGTTGGCCACCGATCGGTCGCTGGAGCAGCGCGTCCGCGTCGCGATCGACACGCTCGGTCCGCTGAGCGAACGAATCCACCTACATGAGCCCGTGACGCCGGCGGCGATGACGGGTTGGTACGCCGCCGCCGACGTGTACTTCTCGACGAGCTGGCGGGAAGGTTCTGGCTACGCCTTGGTCGAGGCGCTCACCGAGGGTTGCGCGCCGGTGGTCACGTCGATCCCGTCGCATCTCGCGATCGTCGGCGGCCTCGGTCCGACATTTCCCCCTGGCGATGTCATCGCCGCGGCCGGGCTGCTGATGGGGGCTCCTGCGATGGACCGGGCGTACATCCGTTTGGATGCAACGCGCCGGTTGAGTTGGCCTGCCGTGGCCGCCCAGCTCGTCGCGGCGTACACATCGGTCCTCGTGTCGGGCGGTGTTCCCAGGGTGTTGTAGCTTTCGCGCCGATGGTGGATGTTCTCTTGGCGCACGCCTACTTCCTGAACCTGGACCCGAAGCAGCAGGCCAAGATGCGGCCATACCCGCCGTTGGCGACGCTGTATGCGGCGGGGGTTCTGCGCGACCACGGTTACGACGTCGCTGTGTTCGATGCGATGCTGGCAACTGACGAAGCGGCGTTCGCGACAGCGTTGGCTGAGCACCTGCCGCGCACCGTCGTGTTGTTCGAGGACAACTTCAACTTCCTGTCGAAGATGTGTCTCGCCCGCATGCGCCAGGCGGCGATTGCCATGGTGGGGATGGCCCGTGCGCAGGGTTGCCAGGTGGCGATGTCCGGTGCGGACGTCACCGATCACCCCGATGTGTATCTGGCCGCGGGCGCGGACATCTGTCTCCTCGGGGAGGGCGAGCACGCCGTGGTCGAGGTGCTCGATCGCTGGTTCGGGCATGCCGTCGGAGACGGGCTCATTGACGGGTCGGCGGTCCTCATCGACGGCATAGTCACCGGCACGGGCCACCGTCGGATCGAACGGCACCCTGATGTGTTCGGGTTGCCGGCGAGGGATCTCATTGACGTCGATGCGTACCGTCAGCTGTGGCTCGCGCATCACGGTGAGTTCTCGCTCAACATGGTCTCGACACGCGGATGCCCGTACTCGTGCAACTGGTGTGCGAAGCCGATTTGGGGACAGCGGTACTCGATGCGTACACCCGGCGCGGTTGCCGACGAGATGGTGCAACTTCGCCACCAGCACGCGCCCGATCACGTCTGGTTCGCCGACGACGTGTTCGGGTTGCGCAGTGATTGGTTGGCGACGTTCGCCGATCGGGTCGAGGAAGGCGGTGGCGCCGTGCCGTTCACGATCCAGTCGCGCTGCGACCTGATGAACGACGAGGCGGTCGACGCGCTGGCCCGATCCGGTTGCCGTGAGGTGTGGCTGGGGGTGGAGAGCGGCAGCCAGCGAGTGCTCGACGCGATGGACAAGGGCATCACCATCGACGATGTCCGCAACGCTCGTCGTCGCCTCGGCGAGCGCGGCATACGCGCTTGCTTCTTCGTGCAGTTCGGCTATCCGGGTGAGACCTGGGACGACATCGGCCGCACGATCGAACTGGTCCGCGAGCTGATGCCCGACAACATCGGTGTCAGCGTCAGCTACCCGATGCCCGGTACGAAGTTCTACGAGATGGTGAAGTTCGACCTCGCCGACCAGGGCAACTGGGAGGACTCAGGGGACCTGGCGATGATGTTTGCCGGCACCTACTCCACCGCGTTCTATCGCGAACTACACCACGGTCTGCACGACGATCTCGACCTGCGTCGGCGGGAAGCAGGTTCGAGTCGTGCGCCGCATCCGCAGTTGCCGGAGGTCGAGCTGGCGGAACACCACGCTCGTGTGGCCGCCCGGTGGGGTTTGCTGGGTGAGCGCGAGCCGCAGGAACGAAATCCGAACCCCACCCACCTGCGCATCCCCGTGGTCGCTCAGTAGCAGCCAGGAGGCAGGGATGATGTATCCGACAACAGACCTGTTACTCACCCACGGCTACTTCCTGGGAGAGGACGAAAAGGAACAGGCGATCATGAAGCCCTACGCGCCGCTCGGTCTGCTGTACATCAGCGCCTACCTGAAGCGTGCCGGGTTTGCTGTCGAGACGTTCGACACCACGTTCTCGGACCGGGCCGCTTTGGTCGCACGGCTGGCGGCGACACCGGGCGGGGTGGTCGGGGTGTACACGAACCTGATGACCCGAGCAAACGTGTTGTGGGTCGCCGAGCAAGCTCACATCCACGGTTGGACGGTGATCTTCGGAGGTCCGGAGAGCGCGAACTATCCAGACGACTACATCGAGCGCGGTGCCGATGTCGTGGTCATGGGCGAAGGAGAAACGACCCTCGAAGAACTGCTCCCCGCCCTACGCGACCGCGGCCCCCACCGCCTACACGGTGTCGCTGGCACGGTGTTTCGCGATGAAGACGGGGTCATTGTCCACAACGGATCCCGCGACAGGGTGGCCGATATCGATTCGCTGCCGTGGCCCGATCGAGGCGCGATCGACACCCTCAAGTACGTCGAGACGTGGCGGACCCATCACGGCATGGGCTCGGTCAACCTGATCACCGCACGAGGTTGTCCGTACAAGTGCAACTGGTGCAGCCATGCCGTGTTCGGCTACTCACACCGGCGGCGCGGCCCGGTCGATTGTGTCGATGAGGTCGAACACATCGTCGACACGTACCGGCCCGAACAGGTCTGGTACGCGGATGATGTCTTCACGATCAGTCACAAATGGCTGTTCGAGTACGCCGACGAGATGAAGCGTCGGAACATGCGCATCCCGTTCGAGACGATCTCGCGTGCCGACCGGATGAAGAAGGAGGAGGTCCTCGCGACGTTGGCCGACCTCGGCTGCTACCGCATCTGGATCGGTTCGGAGAGTGGCAGCCAGCGCATCCTCGACTCGATGCAGCGGGGCGTGAAGGTCGAAGAGGTTCAATACGCGACGAAGATGGCCAAGCGGTACGGCATCGAGGTCGGCATGTTCTTGATGTGGGGGTACGACGGCGAGGAACTCTCCGACATCGAAGCCACCATCGATCACGTCAAGGAGGCGAATCCGGACATCTTCTTCACGACCGTCGCCTATCCGATCAAGAACACCGGGTACTACGAGAAGGTCAAGAAGAAGCTGATCTACTCGTCCGATTGGGACGCCGGCTCCGATCGTGAGTTGGGTGTTGCCGGCCGCCACAGCCGTGAGTACTACCGGCATGCCGACGCGTGGTTGTTCAATGCCGTCGATGCCCACCGACTCGGTGACGCCGATCCAGTGGCGGCCGCGGCCAAGGCCGAAGTCGCTGCACAGGCCCGATCACGATTGCTGGCGTGTGCCGACGAGGTGGATGTCTGAGCGGGACCGAACCGCGATCGTCGACTCCGTTCGACGCGATCGCCGCCGACTACGACGACACATTCACCGACAGCGCCATTGGCGCGGTGATGCGGCAAGCGGTGCGGCGCCGGATGGCAGAACTGTGGCCGGCGGGCAGCCGCCTCATCGAGTTGAACTGTGGCACCGGCGCCGACGCGGCCTGGTTGGTCGAGCGCGGCGTGCAGGTTCTGGCCACCGATGCTGCTGCGGGGATGGTCGACGCGGCCCGACGGCGTGGCATCGATGCGCGGCAGGCGGATGCCGAATCGGTTGCTGGGCTGGCGGGCCTCGGCCCGTTCGACGGTGCACTGTCGAACTTTGGTGGTTTGAACTGTGTTGCCGATCTGGGAGCGGTGTTCGAGGGTCTGGTTCGTTGTGTGCGCCCGGGCGGAACGGTTCTGCTGTGCGTGATGGGTCCGACCGTACCGTGGGAGTGGGCGTGGTATCTGGGGCACGGGCAGCCGCGCGTCGCGTTTCGCCGCTTTACTCAGGTCACCTACTGGCGTGGGATGCCGATCCGGTACCCCTCGATTCGAGCGATGCGTCGGCTGCTGGCTCCGTCGTTCGAGGTCGAACGGGTGTGGGCGCTCGGAGCGCTCATCCCACCGTCATACGTGGAACCCTGGGCCCGCCGTCACCCTCGGTTGCTGGCGCGGCTCGCTCGAGTCGAACGTCGTATCGAGCGATGGCCAGGTGTGTCTCACCTCGCCGACCACTACGTGCTCGAAGCCTCGCGCCGATGATCGAGCTCGCGTGCCCACGGTGCCGCGCCCGCCTCGGCAACCTCGAATCGATCCGCTGCGGTGGATGTGGTGAGCTGTATCCGGTCTTCGAGGGCATCCACCGATTTCTGCCCGCCGATCGTGCTGCGTTTTTCGACGCGTTCATTCGTGACTACACCACGGTCAGGTTGGCGGAGGGGCGAGGGACCTCCGGCGTCGATGCGCTGCAACGGCTGCCGGAACCGATCGCCGGAAGTCCGCTCGAATGGCAGTGGAACATTCGCCGCCGCACCTGGGCAACGGTGCGTGATCGCGTGCTGCCATCGCTTGGCCGGGAGCTCACCATCGTCGATGTCGGGGCCGGTGTCGGCTGGCTCTCGAATCGCCTCCACCAACTCGGTCATGCGCCGCATGCCGTTGATCTCAGCGTTGACAGCGACGACGGTCTCGGTGCCGCCCGCCACTACGGTTCGCTGTGGCCGCGGCATCAAGCCGAGATGGACGCCCTGCCATTCGGCGACTCGCAGGCCGATGTCGTCGTGTTCAACGCGAGCTTGCACTACTCGACCGACTACACCCGAACGCTCGGCGAGGCATTGCGCGTGCTGCGCCCGGGCGGGAGCATTGTGGTGATGGACTCGCCGATCTACCGTGATGATGTCTCCGGCCGGCAGATGGCGGCTGAACGCCACGCCGACTTCGAGCGGCGGTTCGGTACACGCTCGGACAGCGTCGCCTCGATCGAGTACCTCACTCGAGCGATGCTTGCCGCTCTCGAGGGGCAGCTGGGTCTGCGTTGGAAACATCATCGAACCTGGTACGGATTCCGCTGGGCGATGCGTCCGTGGAAGGCGAGGCTGCGGAGGCGTCGCGAACCGAGTCGCTTCGTGGTGCTCGTAGGAACTCGCGCCGTTTCGTGACGATCCGCCTGAGCTGTGCTCGGCCATGGCTTGACGATTTCTTCACACAACGTCGCTCGGGCGTGCTAAACCATCACCGCTCCGGACCGAGCGCGGCCGGGGGCCGCCCCGAGAGCGCCAAAGGGGGTCCACGTGTCCACACTGGATGAAGACCGCGACCAGCTCCATGAACTGGGGTACGCGCAAGAACTACATCGCGGCCTCAGCTCGTTCAGCAACTTCGCGATCAGCTTCTCGATCATCTCGATCCTCGCCGGAGGAATGACTGCGTTCTGGCTGGGCATGGTGACCGGCGGACCACGGGTGATCACGCTCGGCTGGATCATCGTCGGCTTCTTCGCCCTGTTGGTCGGCATGGCCATGGGAGAGATCTGCTCGGCGTATCCGACGGCCGGTGGCCTGTACTACTGGTCGGCGAAACTGGCGAAGAAGAACGGCCCGCGTTGGTCGTGGTTCACCGGCTGGTTCAACCTCCTCGGCCAGATCGGGGTCATTGCCAGCGTCGACTACGCGCTGTCTGTTTTCATCGCCTACTTCATCCGCATGTTCGACGACGGGTACAGGCTGACGGTCAACGGGGTCTTCGTTATCTTCTTGCTGGTGCTGGTGGCGCATGGTCTGCTGAACACGTTTCGGATCGACGTGGTCAAGATCCTCGGTGACATCAGCGTCTGGTGGCACGTCATCGGCGTGGTCATCATCGCTGCGGTGCTGTTCATCGCACCCACCAACACCCGCGGCATCGGCGGTGCCTTCGATGGTTCTGAGGACTTCGAGGGTTACCTCGTTTGGGGCTTGACCGGTTGGACGGGTGGTGTCTTCATCACCATCTACCTGTTCGCGTTAGGCCTCCTGCTCGCCCAGTACACCATTACCGGCTTCGACGCTTCTGCCCACGTGAGCGAGGAGACGGTGGGAGCTCGCACCGAGGCACCGAAGGCGATTGTCCGATCGATCTACATCTCGGCCATTGCCGCCCTGGTGCTGAACTTGTCGATGATCGCCGCTCTGCCGAAGAAGGGCGACACTGCCTACGCGGATATTGCCTTCGGGAATGGGAACGATCCGTTCCTGATCAATGCCGCCAATCGGCTGATCTCGAGCGCCGTCGGGGAGGGCACCGCAAAGCTGCTCGTGTTCATCTGCATCGTCGGCCAGTTCTTCTGTGGCATGGCCTCGGTCGAGCGCCGGTCGGCCTCCGATCCGCTGGCCAACGAGGAGATGGTGGTCTCGGAGCATGAACTGACCGCCGTCATCGAACG
>JANNHO010000230.1:0-1899 GCA_031404435.1 Acidimicrobiaceae bacterium
GATCCCCGGGAAGCGAAGCGGTGATGTGCCGAAACGCCGCCTGGCTGCGGAACTGGGTGGAGACGTGGCCGCGCAGCTTGCCGTAGGACAAGAACCGCACCCCGTCGGCACCAATCGGCGCGAAACGTTCGAGCGCTGCTATGGCGTCGAGGTCGCCGACAAACTTGAAGCGATCATCGATCGGACCACCCTCGACGTCGACCATGGCATCAGCTGGGATCGTCACGTCCTGCACGGGGAGACCGAGTCCATACGACAGACCGGGCATCGTGTCGAAGTCGATCGCCACGACCTCACGTCCTCGTCGCGCGAGGAGTCGCGCGAACGTGGCCGCAAGCGTTGACTTCCCGACGCCGCCTTTGCCCACGAACGCGATCTTCACGCGTCACGGACCTCGGTGAGGGCGTAGTCGATGAGTGTTTCGTTGAGCACGACGCCATGCGCGCTCAGTGCATGTGCGGCGACGATCGCCAGCAGCTCCTCCTTGGTGTCGGCACTGACCGATGCTCCGCAGTCGAGCACTCCCACCCTGGCGCACGCGAACTCGAGGGCCATCTCAGGCAACCTGCTCGGCGGGCTGGGTGGCGTCGGCGACGAGTTGCTCTAGCGCTCCGGCGACATCACCGAGGTCGCTTTCGATCTGGCCCACCAGGGATGCGAGCGGCACCGTGCGATGGGCGATGGCCCGTACGCCGAAGGTGATCTTTCCGAGCTGGTCATTGACGTGGGCAAGGACCCGGACCACCTGGGCGAGATACCAGGCGAGGGCCAACACGATCACACCGGTGAGAACCAAGGTCACGATTGCGGCAGCGGACATCTAGCTCGACCCCCTACACCAACGGCCCGAGGGCGACGACATACCGCACTGCGTGCGTCTTTGCGACGGCGACCAGATCGCGAGTGTCGATCAGCGCAGGCACAGGATCGAGGTTCCCCGTGATACCGACTCCGTGGACGAGGATGTCGTCGGCGTAGCGGCTGATCTCGACAGCCGGCCGGATCACCCGGTTGGCCAACAGCACGATCAGTGGCACCACGAGAACCAGCAAGGCTATGTTTGCCAGCCACCAGAGCACCATGAGGACCTCGCTTTCAGAGGCGACAGTACCACGGCCGTCAACACGCTGCATCAGGGGTAGGTAGTGTCGGGTCGATGAAGATCGGGGTCGTTGGCAAAGGTGGTGTCGGAAAGACGACGGTCTCGGCGTTGCTCGCGAGAACGTTTGCCGAGCGAGGACTTCGGGTGGTCGCCGTCGACACCGATTCAAACCCGAACCTCGGGCTGTCGCTCGGGCTCTCGGCGGAAGCGACCGAGGCGGTGGCGGTGCTCCCTCGCTCGGTCGTCGTCGGTCGTCATGGCGACGTCACGGTCGACCAGCTGCTCGAGCACTACGGCTGTCCGACTCCGAGTGGGGTCACGGTGCTCTCCGCTTTGCGAGTCGACGCCGCTGGTGCCGGCTGTACCTGCGGCGGGCACGCCACGGTCCGCAGCCTCCTCGGCGAAGCACTCGATGCCCACGCAGACATCACTATCGTCGACATGGAGGCGGGCATCGAGCATCTGTCCCGGTCGGGGGGAACGCTTGCCCACGCCGACGTGTTGGTGATGGTGATGGAGGCCAGCCGCAAGGCCGTCCTCACTGCTGCCCGCACCCAGACGTTGGCGATGGAGCTGGGTATCCCTCGCTGCATCGGTGTCGCGAACAAGGTCACTCCCGAGGACCGGGTTGTCGTCGAGGCGTTGTGCGGCGAGTACGGCGTTGCCCTGGTCGGGGTTCTTCCCGCAGACCGGGCGGTACCAGCCGCTGATCGACGCGGTGGAGGAGCAAGCCGTCACGAAGCCTCGGCGCTGTGGGCGGAGATCGACAAACTGGCCGAGTTGTTGCTCGCAGGTGC
>JANNHO010000231.1:0-21178 GCA_031404435.1 Acidimicrobiaceae bacterium
GGATCGAGCATCACCGACCAGACCAGCGTGATCACCACCGCTGGCACCAGGTTGGGCAGGTAGAAGGCGGTGCGATAGATGCCAATGCCGCCACGGCGCTGATTGAGCAGCAGCGCCAACCCCAGCGCCACCGCTAACCCCAGCGGCACTGACACCAGCGTGTAATAGGTCGTATTCCAGACCGTTCTCCAGAACAGCGGGTCTTGGGTGAACAGCTTGACGTAGTTATCAGTGCCCACCCAGCGCGGCGGCGTCAGAATGTTCCAGAAGCCAAGGTTGAAGAAACCCTCACCGGCGCGGGCCTCGGTCCAGTTCATCATTCGCCGCGGTTGGCCCTGCAGGCCGATGATGTGCATCGGGCCGAAGGTCAGGTTCATGCCGATGATCATCAGCCAGAAGTTCCACATGCCCAGCTTTTCGTTGAGCAGCTTGCCGAAGATCTTCGGCCACCAGTAGTAGAAGCCGGCGAAGATGCCGAACACTGCGCCACCGAACAGCACGTAGTGGAAGTGAGCGACGATGTAGTAGGTGTCGGTCTGTTGGGTGTCGCTCGGGCTGATCGCGTGGGTCACACCGGACAGCCCACCGATGGTGAACTCCACCACCAGGCCAACGGCGAACAGCATCGCCGTGGTGAAGTGCAGCTTGCCGCCCCACATGGTGAGGGTCCAGTTGACGATCTTGACGCCGGTAGGGATGGCGATGAGCATCGTGGACATCGCGAACACGGCCACGCTGACCGGGCCGAGGCCGCTGGCAAACATGTGGTGCGCCCACACCCCCCAACCGAGGAACCCAATGGCAGCGCCGGAGAACACCACGAACCGGTAGCCGAACAGCGGTTTTCGGCTGAACACCGGCAGCACCTCGCTAACGATGCCGAAGCTGGGTAAGACCAGGATGTACACCTCGGGGTGCCCGAAGATCCAGAACAGGTGCTGCCACAGCAGCGGATCGGCACCAGCGCCGACGTCGAAGAACGTGGCCCCGAACGTGCGCTGGAACATCAGCAGGAACAGCGCCACGGTGATGACCGGGATGGCGAACAACAACAGGAACTGCGTGACCAGGATCATCCAGGTGAAGATCGGCATCTTCATCAACTTCATTCCGGGCGCACGCATGTTCAAGATGGTGACGATCAGGTTGATCGCACCGGTCAGCGAGGCAATGCCGGTGATCTGCAGGGCGATGCCCCAGAAGTCGATCCCGTTGCTGGGCGAGAACAGCGCGTTCGCATTGGGCTGGTACATGAACCAGCCACCATCGGCGGCGCCACCGAGGAACCATGACGTGTTGAGGAAGATGCCACCGGCCAGGAAGCACCAGAACCCGAACGCGTTCATCCGTGGGAAGGCAACGTCACGGGCACCGATCTGTAGCGGGACGAGGTAGTTCGCCCAGGCTGCGGCCATGGGCATCACGAACAAGAACACCATTGTGGTGGCGTGCATCGTGAACATCTGGTTGTACAGCCCGGCGCTGAGGACGGTGCCGTTCGGCCCGAGTAGCTGGGCTCGGATGAACAACGCCTCGATGCCGCCGATGAGGAAGAACGCCATCGCCGCGACGCCGTACATGATGCCGAGCTTCTTGTGATCGACCGTGAACACCCACGACCGCCACCCCGTCGACGACACCGGTCGTTTGAACACGCCATAGGCCTGCGACGGCGTCACCAGGGCTGGGCTGTGGTCGACAGGCACCACGAGCACAGGTGCCGGGGTGGAAGGACTTTCGATGATTGCCATCTCGGTTGCTCCGTTACTTCCGCTCGAGTAGATAGGCGATGAGTTCGTCGATCTGGGCTTCGCTCAGACCCAGATTGGGCATGCCGCGGACCTTGCCGTCGCTCGCAGCTTTTTGGGCGTCACTTGAGTACATCGGCTTCTTCGCCGGGGCGTTGCGCAGCCACTCGCGCAAATCGACCTCGTTCAGGCAATCCGGGGTCACACCGGCCAAGTACAGGGCACCGAACTCTTCCGGTGTGGCGTTCCACACCCGGTCGCGGCACACGTCGTTGAGCAGATCCCACGTGGCGCCGGCAAAGGTGTTGCGGGTCATCAAGTTGGTGAGGTTTGGTGTTGCCCCGGACACGACGAACTCGTCGGGATTGGCGAGAACTGGCGTCACTTCGCCGCCAACCGTGGTGGTGAGCCCGTTGACCTGGTGGCAGTACGCGCAGTTCGCGGTGAAGGTGACCTCACCGGTCGCCGCAAGCGATCCCGCTACGGGCGACTCGTACGTGGCGACCTGATTGGCTTTCCACGTTTCGAAATCGGCGTCGTTCAGCGCGACGGCCTCCATCTTCATGTTGGCGTGGCTGAGCCCGCAGAACTCGGTGCACTGGCCGGCATAGATGCCCGGCTCGTCGGCTTGCATCCGCAGCGTGTGCACACGGCCGGGCACCGTGTCGCGTTTGCCGTTCAGCTTCGGAATCCAGAACGAGTGGATGACATCACGACTCGTCAACCGCAACAACACCTTGGTATCGGCCGGCAACACGAGTTGGCCACTGGTGACGATCGCCTCGCTGATCCCACCGCAGCCATCTTGGGCCGGGTAGTCGTACTCCCACCACCACTGTTGGCCGGTGACATTGATCACACATTCGGTGTCGCTGGTCTTTGCCAGCTTGAAGATCGTGCTGACCGTGGGGATGCCGACCCCGATGAGGATCAGCGCCGGCACGATGGTGAGGAAGATCTCCAGCGCCGGCTTGCCATGGGTCTGCTCGGGCATTGCCTGGCCTCGGTCGCGGTAGCGGAACACCACGTACCCGATCACGGCGAACACGATCACGCCGACCACGCCGGCAATCGTGAAGATCGGCCACTGCAGGTTGTGGATGCGCTGCGCGTTCTCGCCGGCGGGTTGCCATGTGTCCTGCGGTGCGTCGGTCGCACAGCCGGCGAGGCTGGCCAGCACAGCTACGGCGGCGGGCAGGGTGACGCGGGCGCTACGGCTCGACGTGAGGGGCACGATCTTCACGGTATCCAAGTTCCTTTCGGTGTGCGCCATTCTTTAGGGCACAAACACTTCGATGCTCGCGCCCTCGACACCGGGCACTTCGAGCGTGTAGGGGGTGGATGATTCGCCCCCGGTCAGTGACGTCGGTGACGACTTGGGGACGTTGAGGGTGATGAACTGCCGACCATCCTGCTCGACGAGCGTGGTGCACAAAACCGTTGACTCCATCACCGGGTTCCCATCGATCACTTCGTCGGTGGCGAAGGTACCGAGGTTCGCGGTGAGGCGTACATGCTCGCGATCGAGGTTGCGGAACACGATGTTCGACGGATTGCTGCGCGGCACCGTGATGGTGCTCAGCCGGCCAGGAATGCCCCCAACCTGCGCCCACAGTTCGCCACCTTCGTAGAACACCGTGGCAGTCACGTTGCTCTTCGCAGCCAAGCTCTGCGAGCCCTTCTCGTCGGCTTCTGACTCCTCGTTGCTCTCGCACACTTCCGGGTCGGAGGCGATGGTGTGGTGCTCGGGAATCGAGCGCTGACCGTCGATGGCCATCACCGCCCCGGTGCTGACCAAACCAAGTGCAGCGATGGCGCAGATTCCACCGACGATGCCCTTCTTGATCCCCGGGCGAGCGGAAATGACGAACCCGGCGACGAGCACGAGGGCGGCAATGAGGCCGAACACCGCCGGTCCAGAGGCCTTCGACAGGAACAGCATGATCCGCGAGAACGAGTAGATGATCACGGTAAGCCCGATCGCGCCCAGCACCGGGAACTCGAGCGGGTTGAGCAGGCGTTTGCGCACGCTGGCGTTGAACGCCCGATCGCCAGAAGCCCGTTCGCTCCAGCCCTGCACCATCCACTCCACCACCGTGGCCAACAGCACGACGATGCCGGCTTTGAACACAACCGGGGTGGCGACGATCCCGATCGCGACGAGCGCGGCGCCGAACGCGCCGATCGCCGGCCACATGCTCGCCCCCGGGGCCTCGTCGGCGGCCGGCGAGTTGATCGCCGCGTCGGGCTGCATCGAGCCCACGTTGGAATCACGGACCAAGAAGTTGATCGTGGTCAAGAACGCGAGCGCGATGGCAGCGCTGATCAACCCGATCGTGGCTGTCCACCCGACGTTGCCGCCGGTGGTGACACCGAAGACGATCGCGGTGACGATGGTGAGGGTGGTGGCTCCGAGGAGGAGCTTCGAACCGGTGGTGAACATCAGCGGGTTACCTGCTCACTTCGTGACGTAGACGACGAACCACAGCACGGAGTACACCGCGCCGAGGAAGTACCAGAACATGGCGTGCGCGGCGACGATCTCGCGATCGTGGATGCGCCCACCGAGATAGCGGAATGCAGTGACCATCGTGAACACGAGGCCGACGATCATCAGCGCCAGGAACGTCCCGGTGAGCGCGTAGAACATCATCTGATAGGTGCCATCGGCGATGCCGAGATCCATCTGACGGTAGGCGAAAGCCTGGCCGTTGATGATCGCCACACCCACCAGCGCAACGAGCCCGAGCGCCATACCGACGTGGCTGCGGTACCCGCGGCGAGCGGCGTGGACAGCCCACTGGGTGAACACGAACACAGCCAAGAATGCGATCAGCATGTTGTTCGTCGCAACCTCGGGCACGATCGAATCGGACGGTTTCCACACGCCGCTGCCGGCGTTGAGCTCGGACTGGCGGAGGCGGATGTACAGCGCGACCATCGAGCCGTACAACATCGTGCCGGCCACGCAGGCAAGGGCCGTGCCGACGAACACCTGCCGACGCGGCGGACGAGCGGGACCGGCGGGCAGTGCCTGCATCACGAATCACCTTGCTTGGAACGGGGCTCGGCACGGGCACCCGTGGAGGCGGAACTCGCGGACGAATCTGGTTGGGCCCGACCCTGTTTCTGACCTCGTGCCCGACGGGGGTCACGATCAGGCTTCAGGTCGAGGAGTGGCGCTGCCGACTTGATGATGTGGATCTCGGCGAAGTTGTTGGCCGGTGCCGGCGAGGTGGTGGCCCACTCGAGCGTTTGCCCGTCCCACGGATCGTCGCCGGCCACGCCTCCGCGACGCATCGATTGCACCATCAAACCGACGAAGGCAACAACCGTGAGCGCCATCAGCCCATGGCCGATCGTTGCGAGCATGTTCCACAACTCCTGCGGTCCGCTGTAGTCGAACTCGGTGACACCGGCAGGTTGTTTGGCGAACCCGGCGATGTAGTACGGGAACGAGGCCAACACTGTGGCCGCTAGGCCGAGCAACGCAAGCGGCAGCACCTTTGCGTCGGGCAACGTCCGTCCGGACAACTTCGGGGTCCAGTAGGCAATCCCCCCCATCGCCGCGAGCACCGTCCCGTAACACACGTAGACCCAGGTTGCTTCCTCGAACACGGTGCCTGCGAGTTGCGCATCGCCGATGTGGTACACGACGTTGCCGAGCATGCCGACGAGCACCATCCCGGCACCGAAGAAGCTGAACAGCAGCGGCGAGATGATTCGCGGGCGACCAAGCGCAGCGAACATCACCACCGTCAGCACCGCCAGCGCACCGAGGAGGGGCAACAGGTTCAAGATGGCGAAGGGCACGATGTCGCCAAGCGCATCCGAGAAGTTGGAATCGATCACGTTCCGGCGCACGCCAGCGTCGACCTGGGTGACACCGGCAAGGAATGCCGAACCAACGAGTCCGGTTCCGATCAGGGCCAGGCCACGAATCTTCAGACGTCGACCGGTCGCGGTGGCCACCGTTTCGGCCACAAGTCCGAACACCGGAACCGCGTACACGAACGTGGCCGGCTGGGTGTAGGCGAACCCGATCCAGCCGAAGATGCCGTCGTTGCCACCGAAGGTAACGCGGCTGTAGCGGTGATCGATGGTGATCAGGATCAGCGTGCCGGCGAGAACCGGCAGCATCAGCAACAGCCCGAGCGAACCAACGAGTGCAGACCACGCGAACAGCGGTACCCGGCGCATGTTCATGCCCGGTGCCCGTGTGGTCAGGACCGAGGCGGCCACCGAGGCAGCCGCGGCGATGAGACCAAACACCATCACCACATGGCCGACGAGGAACAGATCGACCATGTCGCTGTCGCCGCCACCAGGACCGCCGTTGGCGATGATCGCACCAACCACGAGCCCGGCACCCATCAGCCACGCCCAAAAACCCAGGGCTGCCAGCCGCGAAAAGGCGAGCGCCCGTGCGCCGAGCTGCAACGGCACGATGGTGATTGCCAGACCAAGGCCGAGCGGGACGACGACGCCGAATGTGAGCGCGACCCGGTACAACGAGAACAGTTGCGGTAGCGCATCGAAATCGAGCGTGCCGGATTCGGCATCAATGCGTTCGAACCCGAGGATCGCCCCGATGACGGCGACGGCCACCAAGGTGAGCAGGGAGTCCACGATGAACAACCGGCCGATTCGCTTGTGATCGGTGGTCGTCACCCACGAGGCAACGGTGGATTCCCCCGCGTCGGAGCGATCGCCGACGTCCGCGGCAGACGCGGGAGTGCCAGCTCCGGTTCCGACAGCGTGGGGATCGATGGTGGTCATTGGCGAGGAGCTCGATTCGTCTCAGGGCGCGAGAAGCGACCCCGATGAAGTGTTTGACGGATTGACTTCTGCGAGATTACCCACAGGGCGGTCTGCCAACGGAAATCATCCGATCGGACGATCAGAACCTGCGGCGGACGTTCAGAACCCACGGCGGACGAACACGTCGACGGTGAGCGCGCCGAACAGCAAGGTCACGTACGTGATGCTGAACCCGAACACCCGCATCGACCGTGCTGGGCTGGGATGCCGGGCAAGGTCGATCGTGCCCCACAGGAACGCTCCGCCCGCAAGCGCCGCCGTGACGATGTACACGGCACCCATCGAGGCAACCGGCACGACGACGAACGACGCCACGATCAGCGCCGCGGTGTACCAGATCATCTTCGCGATGGCTTCCTCGATGGGGACTACCACCGGCAACATCGGGACCCCGGCGGCCCGGTAGTCGTCGACGTGGCGGATAGCCAGCGCCCAGAAGTGCGGAGGGGTCCACAAGAACATCACCACGAACAACGTGATCGATGTCCAGCTGATCTCGTTGGTGACGGCGCTCCAACCCACCAGAACCGGCACCGCCCCGGCTGCTCCGCCGATGACGATGTTGCGCTTGCTGGTGCGCTTCAACCAGATCGTGTACACGAACACGTAGAACAACGTCGCCGACAACGTGAGCGCAGCCGACAACAGGTTCGCCCCCCACCACAGCACCGCGAACGCCAGCACTTCGAGCACAACGGCGAACACCAGTGCCGCCCGCGGGCTGATCAGGCCGGTGACAAGCGGCCGGTTGCGGGTGCGTTCCATCAGCGCGTCGATGTCGCGGTCGATCACCATGTTGATCGCGTTGGCCCCGCCGGCCGCGAGCGTGCCGCCGATGAGCGTGACCAGCACCAGCGATGTGGCCGGCCACCCGCCTTCGGCAAGCACCATCGTGGGGACCGTGGTGATGAGCAGCAGCTCCACCACTCGAAGCTTCGCCAACGCAACGTATCCCTGGAGTTGCGTGACCGGAATCCGTCGCGACCCGTGTGCCACCCCGCCCGGCGACAGCCGCGAGGGGACGAGGGGACGAGCACCGACAGCCATTGCTCCATCGTACGGGCGGGGTAAGACCCCGGCCAACCGGGCACACTAGAGACATGTCACCGGCGCCTTCTCCCGTCGAGCTCGACGCGCCCGCAACCGACGACACCGTCGACCCTGATCGCCCCTGGGTCGTCCTCGTCTGGAACGATCCGATCAACCTGATGAGCTACGTCACCTTCGTGCTGCAGAAGCTGTTCGGGTACTCGTTGGAAAAGGCCACCGAACTGATGCTCGACGTGCACCACAAAGGGCGCGCCGCGGTGAGCAGCGGGCCCCGCGAGAAAGCCGAACTCGACGTGTTTCGCCTTCATGAGCACGGCCTGTGGGCCACGATGCAGCAGGACGATTGATGGCCCGCTGGCAGTTCCGCCCGCCCGTCGAGCCGTATCGCAGCGGGTTCCGGTTCAATCTCGATGACGACGAGCGCGAACTCGTCCGCCGCCTGCTCGGCGAGATGCGCCAGCTCCTGGTCGGCCCGAGTGACAACCCGGCACTCACGCGGGTCTTCCCCCGCCGCCTATCACCAGCCTCAACACGCCGACCACGACGCCGAGTACCAACGGCTGATGCGTGAGGAACTGGTCGCCTCACGGTTGACCGGGATCGAGGTCATTTCGGCCGCACTCGATGCGAAACCGCCGTTGACCGCGGCCCAGATGTCGGCGTTCATGCAGGGCCTCAACGGGCTGCGGCTGGTGCTCGGCACCATTCTCGACATCAGCGAAGACCATGACGCCGACGACGTTGCCGACGACGACCCCCGCGTCGGCGAGTACCAGCTGTACGGCTTTCTCAGCTGGTTGCTGGAATGGACCGTGCGCGCGATGACGCAAACATGAAGCAGCCTGCCGTGCCGGGACCTGTATGGGCACCCACCGACGGGCCGATCCGGTAGGTAATCACTTCGTCCACCGATGCAGCTTCACCAACGGCGTGCGCGAGCGCATGTGCGATCGGCGCGGTCTCGCAGTCGGCCAGGCCGACAGCCACGTTGAGCCGTTCGCCCCACCGAACCGCGATTGCGGACATGCAGTTCACCGCATCGACCACCGTGTCGACTCGCTCGAGCACTTCGACCCTCCCGGCGATCAACGCCAGTACTGGGATCGATCCGCTGCCACAGCCATTGTCCCGGCCGTCGGTGATGTCGAGCGCCCCCCCGCGACCGCTCGATCGAATCAGGCCGAGGGCACCGGCGACGAACACGTTGCCGATACTCGGGGCCAATTGCTCTGCGACCGCGGCAGCTTCGTCGAGCGTTGCGCCGGCCACAAGCGCGTCGCCCGCTGCCCAGACGCAGCAGCTGATCCCGAAGCTGGCGGTGCCGGAGTCGACGAGACGCACCGGCACGCCGAGCGAGCGCGCCGCGAGCCGGGCCGAGTTCATCGTGCCCGACATCGACGACGCGATGTGGATCGACAAGATCTCGGTGTAACCGCGTTCGATCAGCGCGTCGTAGGCAAGCGCGAACTGGCCAGGGCTCGGCTGGCTGGTGCTCACCGTCGGGGTGTGCTCGTCGGTGAACAGTGCGTAGAACCCGTCGGCGTCCAGATCAACACCTTCGAGGTACTCATGATCGTCGACGACAACGGTGATCGGCACCACCTCGACATCGAAGCGTTCGATCAGTTCTTGCGGGATCTGCGAATTGGAGTCGGTGCACACGCCGACCTTGCCGGCGGGACGGTTCATCACCCCACCATCCTGCGGGCGCGATCGGCGGCGACGAACCGTGACACGATCAACGTGCTGCTCGCAGCCGCTGCGAGAGGCAGCGCCACGCTCGGGGTTGGACCCCACAGGTTTGGCAACGAGCGACGCCACCACACGACAGCGCCGACGACCCAACACACGCTGGAAACGATCGTGGCAGCAAAGGCCCGCTGCTTCCAGCGGCCACTCGACGCGGTGATCGCAGCGATCCCCAGGTCGATCGGAAAGTACGCCGGGAACGTAGCCAGGCACTGGCCGACGCTCGCACCAACTCCTTTGCCGCCCTTGCCCCCGTTCCAGACCGGCAGGCAGTGACCGACGACCGACCCGGTCCCAGCAAGGTGAGCCCCGGTCGGGCCGGCGATCATCCCCCCGACCAACGACGCGACCACACCTTTGCCGATGTCCACCCCCATCACCGTGTATCCAGCCTTCTTACCCAGCAACGCGACCGCATTTGCCCCCCCGGGATTTCCGCTGCCATCACGGCGCATGTCGACTGCTCCACCACTGACACGACGGGCGACCACATCGGCAGTTGGGAAGGTTCCGAGGAGGTACCCGAGTGCCGCGGCTGCACCCACTCGGCGAAATCGCATGGCGCGACTGTAAGCAGTCGCGAGCTTTTCGTCGGAAACGCGCGCTGTTTGGCGTCGATCTGTAACCCGATCGTCAGCAAACAACCACGCATCGTAGTGGCGCCGTGCGGTGTGTGGGCTCAGTTGGCCGGTTCGCTGGCCGGGTTCTCGCCGCGGGTCTGGCGGCCCAATTCGCTCAGCCACGCCGGCAGACGCACGGGTCGCCCAGCGGCGTTGATCGCTCCGTGGGCGGTGGCTGCGGTTGCACAGATCGCTCCGGCCATCGTGACCAGGTAGGCGATCTGGAACGTCGTGCGGGTCGCGGATGCGAGCGCCAGTGATACCTCTGCTTGGTCGTCGAAGCGCAATGGGGTCCGGTACTGGACGAAGCATTCGAGTACCGCGTGGTCGATCCCCTCGCGACGCAGTTCGGTGTACGGCCGGCCGATGCTGCGGAGGTACTCGACCCGAGCCTGTTCGAGATACACCAGGTAGTTGCTGTGGTGGACGATGCCCATCGCGTCGGTTTCGGCGAAGCGGACGCGGACCGTGTGGTGGAACACGTAGTCGGCCCGGTCCAGGCTCGGTTGGACATCGAGACGCATGGCGTGACCGTAGTGCTGCGCCTGCCGCCGCGGGTGCTCCCCGGGACCTGCCGGACAAACCCGGGTGGCAAATCGCAGGGTCCGTGCTAGTGTTTCGACGCTCTCAACCGGAGATGTCCCCTAGCCCCCATCGTCTAGTGGCCTAGGACACCACCCTTTCAAGGTGGCGGCACGGGTTCGAATCCCGTTGGGGGTGCAAGATCAAGCTGATCAACAGTTTGGTCCCGTGGTGAAGCTGGAGTTCACGCCGGCCTGTCAAGCCGGAGGTCGCGGGTTCGAGTCCCGTCGGGACCGCTACGGGTGCGCAAGCACCCGTGCGGAAAGTAAGTACTTTTTTGGAAGTAGTTCACTCGGTCGAGTAGCTCAGTCGGCAGAGCACACGCCTGAAAAGCGTGGGGTCACCGGATCGACGCCGGTCTCGACCACAACCCATCAGCCGTAGGCGGTGATCCCCACGGGTCGCCTTCCTGCGGCTGATTGCGTTCCCGCCGTAGCCTGGGCAGATGGCCGGACCGTTGCAGCTCGAGTTCGTCACCTCGGCCAAACGGGCGACCGACCTGCCCGACTCTCCGGCCGAGATTGCCCTTGTCGGCCGCTCCAATGTTGGCAAATCGGCGCTGATCAACGCGCTGGCCAACCGCAGGCAACTGGCCAGGGTCTCGAACACCCCCGGGCGAACACAGCTCATCAACCTGTTCACCCTGCCGTCGGGGGCCACCGTGGTCGACCTACCCGGCTACGGCTTTGCCGCCGTACCGACCCGCGAGAAGAAGACGTGGCAGCCGATGATCGAGGGCTACCTCCTCGAACGCGACGCACTGCAAGCGCTGCTGCTGCTGGTCGATGGTGAGATCGGCCCGACGAAACTCGATCTGCAGATGCTCGACTGGGTGTACGCCAACGAGATCCCCACGGTGATCGTGGCCACCAAATGCGACAAGGTGCGGCCGTCACGGCTGGCCGGACGCAAGCAACAGATCTCGCGGGCATGCCAACTCGAAGAAGGCGACGTGATGTGGGTCAGTTCGTCGAAGGGCACCGGAATCGACGGGCTCCGCGCCCACATCGCCACGCTGCTACACCACTGAAAGGCGTTGGCATTGAAGCCTCGGCACTGAAGTGCCACGCTCAGCTCACCTGGATCTGCGAGGCCACCGACCGCAGCAGCGGAGCGAACCCGAGTGAGCGGTACAGCCGCGCTGCCCCGGTCGGGCTGTCGCTGTCGACCCCGATCGACGCGTGCGTCAGTCCGGCGGCGGCGAAACGGTGCAGCGAAGCAACGATCAGCGCCGAACCGATGCCGCGCCCACGCCATTCAGCGAGGGTGGCCAGGGTGCTGATCCACCCGTCGCTTCGGCCGATCAGTTCGTCGTCGGCAACGTAGCGGTGGTTCAAGCTGAGGCCGACGATTCGCCCGCTGTCACGCTCGACCGCGACCACGCTGAGGTCGGGACGGGCCCCGAAACCGCGGACGTGGTGCGCCCACTGTTCGGCACTCGTCGGCGATGATGCCCAATGATCCGCGAACCCGGTGTTCTTGACGCCGCGAATCTCCTCGTCGCGGCCGTCGCCCGCAGCCGGCCAGTCGACCACGTCGATGCCGTCGACGGTCACGATCGGAGGCAGATCGTTGAGCGGGCGAAGTAGCTCTTCGAACCACCGCTCGGGCACGAAACCCATCCGGGCGTGCAGCCGGCAGGCGGACTCGATGAAGGCGTAGGCATCGACGCGGATGAACTTCGGCAAGTCGTTGGTGGAGGTGGCCAACTGCTGCCTGGCCCGCTCGGTCCCCCACGTCAGAAGCGCCGTGCCGATACCCCGACCGCGCCAGTCGGGGTCGACCTGGCCGAACACCATGCACTTCTCCAACCGCACGTCGGAGGGCATGTGCACGGTGTACACATACCCGACCGCCTCGCTTTCGAACTCGGCGATGCGCACGTCGGTGGCCAGCACGATTGTCTCATCGTCGAGCTCTTCGCGTAGTTCGTCCAGCTCCAACACCCGCGGCACACCGTCGTGGGCCTCGCTGCGGTTGTGGAGCGCGCACAACCGCTCGATGTCGACGGCGCACGCGGGGACAAGGCGCAGCGCGGGATCCATGCTCATCCGGTCGACCGTACCGAATGCCCGCTGCGCACTGCGGGTCATTTGCCGCCGGGCGCCGCGACCGACAACGACAGAGTCGGCAATCGGCGCGGCCATGATGTGATGCAACGCAGAGAAGGGTGATGGACGTGACGACCATTTCAGCAGAGCTCGGTTTCTACGGACTGGCGGGTGCGCCGACCTCGCCGAGGGAACTGATCGACGAGTGTCGCGACGGCGAGGCCATGGGCTTCGGCACGGTGTTCTTGAGCGAACGGTTCAACATCAAGGAGATGGCCACGATCAGCGGTGTCGCCGGGGCTGTGACCACCACGTTGCGAGTCGCCAGCGGGGTGACCAACCACAACACCCGCCATCCGCTGGTGACGGCCAGCCACGCGACCACGATGCACCGCCTCACCAACGGACGGTTCGTACTCGGCCTCGGCCGTGGCATGGACCGCATGTTCGACGCGTTCGGGCTCCCGCGCATCACGACCGCACAACTCGAAGACTTCGCCGGGCTGATGCGTCGGCTGTGGAACGGTGAGGTGATCTTCGGCCACGATGGCGCAGCGGGTGCCTATCCGGTGCTCGCCCTCGACCCCGATTTCCGTGAGGACATTCCGCTCCTGCTCAGCGCGTTCGGCCCGAACTCGCTGGAACTGGCGGGCCGGTGCTTCGACGAGGTGCTGCTGCACACGTTCTTTACCGACGAGACGTTGCAGCGCTGTGTGAACACCGTGAAACAAGCCGCCGAACGCGCCGGGCGCGATCCTGCCGCGGTGAAGGTGTGGAGTTGCTACGCGACCGTCGGCGACTGGCTTGAGCCCGACGTGCAACTGCGCAAGACCGTCGGCCGCCTGGCCACCTACCTGCAGGGGTACGGCGACTTGATGGTCCGCACCAACGGCTGGGATCCCGCCGTGCTCGCCCGCTTCCGCGTCGACCCGTTCGTTGCCGGCTTCCGGAGCGCGCTCGACGGCAAGGCCACTCTCGATGAACTGGAACACGTCGCCACGCTGATCCCCGAGGAGTGGCTCGCTGCTGCGGCCACCGGTACCGCGGCGGAATGCGCCGCGGCGATCCGCCACCAGTTCGAACTGGGCGCCGACGGAGTGATCCTGCACGGGGCTGCGCCGTCGCAGCTGCGACCTGCGATGGAGGCGTACCGGGCGAGCACCCCGCCAGTGGTGATCGGCGATACCTCCGGTGGCCACAGGACTACGTTGTGACCATGGACCCGTGGCAGCAGCTCGTCGAGGGCATCGACTTACCGTTCCACCCCGACCTCGTCATCCCCGAGCTCCACGAGGTGCACCTGCCGATCCCGCGACCCGACGGCATCGCCAACGTCGCCGAACTCGCCTACGCGCGCGTTCGCGACGTGTTCGCCACACACGTCACGCCGGGGATGACCATCGCCGTGGGGGCGGGTAGTCGCGGTTTGACCGATCGTGTCGGGCTGATGCGTGGCACCATCGACGGGCTGCGCGCGCTCGGCGCCGAGCCATTCGTGGTGCCGGCAATGGGCAGCCACGGGGGGGCCACAGCCGAGGGCCAGCGGACAATGCTCGCGGCGTTGGGAATGACCGAGGCGTCGCTCGGGGCCGAGATCCGCTCGACGATGGAGACCGTCGAGGTGGCCAGAACACCCGACGGCATGCCGATCTATCTCGACCGTCATGCGGCGGGGGCCGACCGAATTCTGCCGGTCAACCGTGTCAAGCCGCACACCTGCTTCAAAGGCCCGATCGAGAGTGGCTGCACGAAGATGGCGGTCGTCGGCTTCGGCAAGCAACCGGGAGCTGCGCAGATCCACTCGTGCGGACCCGTCGAGATGCGCGACCGGTTGCTCAAGGGCATCGACGCACTGCGTGCCACGGGCCGGTTGCTGGGAGGAGTGGCCACCCTCGAATCCGCCTCGGACGAGGTCGACCAAGTGGAAGCACTGACCGCCGACGAGGTCGGCGGCGAGCCCGAACGCGTGCTCACCGATCACGCGCGTGATCTCGTGCCACCGTTGCCGTTCGCGCAGATCGATGTGCTGATCATCGATCATGGCGGCAAGGACATCAGCGGTACCACGATCGATCCCAACGTGACGGGCCGGTTCTGGGTCCACGGCCTCGCCGATCTGGCGTCGCCAACGGTGTCCACGATCGTGCTCCTCGGGATCACCGAGGTATCGGGGGGAAACGTCCTGGGGATCGGCTTCGCCGACTTCATCCCGGTCTCGGTAGCTCGCCAGATCGACTTCGCCAAGACCTACGTGAACTGCTTCACCGCCGGTCCGAGCGGGGCGCGCCGCAGCCGGCTGCCGATGGTGCTGCCGACCGAAACCGACTGCGTGAAGGCCGCATTGAGCATGTGTGGCCGGGGGATCGACGAACCAAAACGAGTGGTCCGGATCACCAACACGTTGCATCTCACCACGTGTTGGGTGAGCGACGCGCTGCTTGGAGAAGTACCCAATGAACAGCTCAACGGATAGGTGAGCTTGGCTGCGCGGAGGACGTGGCCGTCAGCTCCCGAACGGGAAACCCAGATCGGGCGCCGTCAGCATCGGACGGAACGGCACTCCTGCCGTCGCGGCCATTGCCGCGCAGGTGCCGCCACGATCGACGATCACGATGATCATCACCGGGTCGGCGCCGAACGCGCGAACCGCCTCGACGGCTTCCATGATCGACGTGCCACGCGTGACCGTGTCTTCGGTGATCACGACCTTGGCGCCCGGCCGTAGCGCCCCGGCGATGCGTCCCGTCACGCCGTGATCCTTGGCTTCCTTACGGACCGTGAAGCTCGACAGGTTCCGGCCCCTCGTGGCCCCGATCGCGGCGACGGCGTACGCCACCGGGTCGGCTCCGACGGTGAGTCCACCGATGGCGTCAGCATCGTCGGGGATCAGGGCGAGGGCGACGTCAGCCATCAGCATCACCCCGTCGGGACGGCATGCGGTCTGCTTGGTGTCGAGGAACCAGGTGCTCGTCGCGCCGGACTTCAGTGTGAAGTCGCCGCGTTTCACGCTGTATCGCAGCACATGGTCGCGCAGCGCGGTCCGAGCGGGATCGAGCGGGGGAAGCGTCATCGGCCGTTTACGGTAGCTGGGCGCGCCACAACGGATGGTGAATCCTTCCGCCGGCGGGTGAGCGCCGGCGTGCGCTCGCCAGCGTCGCGCTACCCTCAGCGCCCGTGACCGAGCGCTTGGCCCGCACCCTCGTGTTCGTTGCCAATGCTGCGGTGTTGATGCTGGAGATCCTCGCCGGGCGGCTACTGGCACCTGTCGTGGGCGTGACGTTGGAGACCTTCACAGCGATCATCGGGGTCGTGCTGGCGGGCATCAGCTTCGGAGCGTGGATCGGCGGCGTCCTTGCCGATCGACACGACGCCCGCAAAATGCTGCCGTTCACATTCGTGTTCGGCGGGGCGGCCGCGATCGCCGCGGCACCAGCGATTCGCTACCTGGCGACTGCCGGCTGGGGCGCCGGGGCGCAATCCACCATCGTCCTCGCCGCCATTGGCTTCTTTGCCCCAGCAGCGCTGCTCAGCTCGGCACCACCGATGGTGGTGAAGCTGCGGCTGGCTTCGGTAGCCAACACCGGAGCGGTCGTGGGCAGCCTGTCGGCGATGGGCACGGCCGGGTCGTTGTTCGGCGTGTTCATCACCGGTTTCGTCCTGATCGGCGAGGTGGCGGTCACGCCAATCCTGATCGGGGTCGGAGGTGCCATGGTGGCGATCGGACTGTTGCTGGGTGCTCGTCTGCGGGCCACCCGACGCGATCACCTTGCCGCCGGGACATCCATCGCAATCGTTGTCAGCGCATTGGCGATCAGTGCTCCCAATCCGTGCCAGGTCGAGACCACGTACTTCTGCGCGCGCGTCAGCGTCGACTCGCTCCTCCCGACCGGCCGGTTGTTGACGCTCGACGAGCAGCGACACTCCTACGTCGATCTGGCCGATCCGCGCAACTTGAGGTTCAGCTACGCCCGCATCGTCGGCGACGTCATCGACCTGATGGCCCCACGCGCCACGGCCATCGACGCGGTGCACGTCGGTGGGGGCGGATTCTCCCTCGCGGGTTACATCAGCGCCACGCGGGCCGGCTCGACCAACACCGTGCTCGAGCTCGATCGGGGTCTGGTGTCGATCGCCGAACAGCGTCTCGGATTGGTGCTCGATGCCGACACCACCGTGCACATCGGCGACGCGAGGGTGCAGATTCGGTCGCTGCAAGAGTCCAGCGCCGACTTGGTGATCGGCGACGCGTTCGGCGGCCGCGCGGTTCCATGGCACCTGACCACGGTCGAGTTCCTCGACTCCGTAAAGGCGGTGATGCGCCCCGATGCGGTCTACGCGGTCAACCTGATCGACAGCTCGCGGATGGCATTCGTACGCGCCGAGACGACCACGCTTCGGGCCCAGTTCACGTTCGTCGCCGTCATCGCTCCCCCGCAGCGAATCGCCCGAGCGACCGGGGGCAACGTGGTGATCATCGCCAGCGATGCGGAACTACCGCTCGGCGATCTGCGCTCGGCAAGCGCGCTGCACGGGAACACGGTCGTCAGCGAGACAGCGGAGTTGGATGCATTTGTCGGCGGTGCGTCGGTGTTGACCGACGAGTACGCGCCGGTCGATCAGCTGCTGGGCTGAACCGCGTCGGCGGGAGGCGGGCCGGCGGGAGGCGCGCCGGCGGGACGCTGGCGACGTTGGCGAGCGAGAACCTCCTGCGACAACGTCGCTACATGGGTGCCGTCAAGCGCGAATACGTGGCCGATCGCCAGACCCCTCCCGCCGACATAGCCGTGGCAGCTCACATCGTGGAGGTGCCAGGCATCCATCCGCATCGGCCGATGGAACCACACCGTGTGATCGAGGCTCGCCGTGAACCCATCGTCGGGCGCTGCGCCGAGCGCCGAACGCACCGAGTCGGTGGGTAGGTCATCGGACAGATACGCGAGCCAGCAACGATGGACCAGCTCGTCGTCGCCGATGGGATCGGTGACGCGCATCCACGTCGCCACCCGGCCGGCACCGATGGCTGGTGCGGACAACTGCGTCGGCGGGACGATTCGTCGGTCGAACGACGTGCTCCACGACACCGATTCCAACGATTCGGGAAGGTTGATCGACTGGTCCATGGATACCGTTTGGATCCCGTCGCCCGCCGGCTCCGGTCGCTGAAACGATGCCTCCAGGTTCAAGATCGCCCCGATGGCCTGACGGGCAACGACTCGCCGGGTCGAGAAACTTCTCCCATTGCGGATCCGATCGACCTCGTACCGAACCGGTTCGGTGGTGTCGCCGCGACGAATGAAATACGCGCGCAGGGAATGCACCAACAAGTCGGCCTCGACCGTGGCCGATGCCGCGCGGAGCGCCTGCGCCACGATTTGGCCACCATACAGACCTCCCCAGGGATACAAGGGTCCCGTACCGATGTAGGTATCCGGGCCATGTGGTTCCAACTCGAACAATGCCCCGAGATCCATGAGTCGACATTACGTCCCGGGCATGGTTATGCTCGGCGCATGGCAAAAAAGGGTCCCAAAAATCCACTCAGCGACTCCCACAAAGCGGCAATGGCTGCGGGGCGCACCGAAGGTCGTGCGGTACGTGATTATCTCGATGCGCTCCGCTCGAACAAGCCCAAGCGTGGCCGCAAGCGCACGCCGGATTCCATCCGCGCCCGCCTGGCTCGCATCGATGCCGACCTGCCCACTGCCGAGCCGCTCGACGAACTGCGCATGATCCAGGAACGCCGCAACCTGCAGCTCGAATTGGACACGATGGGCGCCAAGGTCGACCTGGCGTCGTTGGAAGCGGCCTTCGTCAAGGTCGCCAAGGCCTACAGCGCCCGACAGGGAATCGACTACGTGACCTGGCGCGACGTTGGCGTTGACGCTTCCGTGCTTGAAGCTGCCGGCATCACCCGACACGGATGATGCCCGGCTGAGGTGGTTACCGTTCGGTAACCATTGAATCGGCCAGGGCATCGATCGCGGTGAACACCGCTCCGATGTTCGTCAGCGATCGTTCGAGATCGAAGGCTGCATCGAGAGCGGATGGCTCGAGCAATGCGACCGCCGGATCACATTGCAACAGTGTACGAAAGTCTGTCCCCTCGTCCCAGGCCCGCATCGCCGACTCCTGCACGATTCGGTACGCCTCGTCGCGAGACAGACCCGCCTGCACCAGCGCAAGCAGGACCCCCTGGCTGAACACCAAACCATGGCTGCTGTCGAGGTTGACTCTCATCCTCGCGGCATCCACGTTCATCCCGGCGAGCAGGCGGGTGCCCCGACGCATCACGTAGTACGCCAGTAGCGACGAATCCGGCAGGATCACCCGTTCGACAGAGCTGTGCGAAATGTCACGTTCGTGCCAGAGCGCAATGTCTTGCATCCCAGCTTGGAGGTTGCCGCGCAACACGCGCGATAACCCGCTGATTGTCTCGGCAGAGATCGGGTTGCGCTTGTGCGGCATCGCTGAGGAGCCCTTCTGGCCGGGCTTGAACCCCTCGAGAACCTCACGCACCTCGGTGCGTTGCAGGTGACGAAGTTCAACCGCGATGAGTTCCAAAGTTGAGCCAACAGCCGCACAGGCCCAGAGGAACTCGGCGTGACGGTCGCGGGCGATCACCTGCGTGGCCGGCACGGGAGTGAGCCCGAGACGGGTCGCGACGTAACGCTCGACCGATGGATCGATGTTGGAGTACGTGCCCACCGCACCGCTCAGCTTGCACACGCTCACCGCACGGCGCGCGGCATGAAGTCGTTCGCGATCACGACCGACCTGGAGCGCCCACAGAGCGACCTTCACCCCGAACGTTGTCGGCTCGGCGTGCACCCCATGGGTGCGGCCGATCATCACGGTATTGCGATGCGCCCTGGCCAACTCGATGAGCGTGGTCAACAGTTCGGCAGCTGCGTCGAGCAGAAGGTCGGCTGCGTCGCGCAGCATCCAGCACCAGGCTGTATCACCGATGTCGGCACTGGTCAGGCCATAGTGGATCCACGGTCCCCCGACCGGGCCGATCGCCGCCTGCACCACATCGACGAACGCGGCTACATCGTGATCGGTGATCCGCTCGCGCGCCGAGACAGCTTCGACGAACGCATCATCGACAACGGGCGCGTTCGCCCGGCACAGCGCAGCATGCTCGACAGGGACGACGCCGAGCTCGACGTGCGCCTCAGTGGCAAGCAGTTCGATCTCCAGCCAACGCTGGAACCGGGAGACATCGGAGAAGACCGCAGCCATCTCCGGAAGCGAGTATCGCGGGATCAACGCGTCACGACCAGTGCAGGTAGTCGTCGCGTTCGGCACCCACTCCGACCACGCGGATCGGTATCCCCACCTCGCGCTCGATCAGATCAACGAACGTGCGAGCCGCGTCGGGGAGCTCACCGCGTTCGCGTGTGGAACGCAATTCGCTCCCCCAGCCGGGCAGCTCGACGTAGTCGGGCTGTACCCGCGCCAGCAGGTCCACCCGGTCGGGATAGCCAGACACCGGTTGCCCATCGATCCGGTAGCCAACGCACACCTTCACGGTCTCGAAGGTGTCGAGTACGTCCAACTTGGTGAGTGCCAGTTCGGTGAGGGAGTTGACCCGTACCGCATGCCGCAACATCACGCAGTCGATCCACCCCGGCCGCCGCCGCCTCCCGGTGACCGTGCCGAACTCACGCCCGATCTCCACCAGGCGATCACCATCGGCATCGAGCAGCTCCGTCGGGAACGGCCCAGCCCCAACACGGGTGGTGTACGCCTTGGTGATACCAACGATGCGGTCGATGTGGCGCGGCCCGAGCCCCGTTCCGGCGCACGCGCCGCCGGCGGTTGGGTTCGACGAGGTGACGAAGGGATACGTCCCGTGGTCGAGGTCGAGGAACGTGGCCTGGGCACCTTCGAGGAGCACGTGCTCGCCGGACTGGAGCGCGTCGTGCAACAAGTTGACCGTGTCCGCTACGTGCGGGGCGAGCCGTGCGGCAAGCACCACGAACTGCTCGACGATCGCCTCGACGTCGAGCGCGGTGCCACCGGCGGCCACGAGCGATTCGTTCTCCGCTGTCGCCCGGTGCTTCACGGCGACCGCGAAGCCGGCCGCATCGAGCACCTCGCCAGCGCGGATACCCACCCGGCGGGCCTTATCGGCATAGGCGGGACCGATGCCTTTCAGCGTTGTGCCGATGCGATCATCACCGCGGTGCTGTTCGGCCAACGCGTCCCACGCCTGGTGCCACGGGAAGATCAGGTGTGCACGACTCGAGACCACGAGGCGCGCACAGGAGATACCGCGTCGCTCGAGCGTGTCGATCTCGGCGAACAGCGTGGGCATGTCGACCACCACCCCGTTGGCGATCACGGGCACCACGTGGTCGTACAAGATGCCGCTGGGGATGAGCTGCAACGCGTATCGCTCGTCACCCACCACCACGGTGTGACCGGCGTTGTGCCCTCCTTGATATCGAACGACGAGGCCGTGTTCTTTCGACAACAGGTCGTTGACCTTGGCCTTGCCCTCGTCGCCCCACTGGGCGCCGACGACGACGGTGACCGGCATGGCACGCTCCTC
>JANNHO010000232.1:0-10002 GCA_031404435.1 Acidimicrobiaceae bacterium
AGCCACACCGACGAGTGGCCGATCGGCACCGATCATCGCCATCATCTGCGAAGAGACGTTGCGCTGCGGAGGTTCCATCGTCCACCACCACGGCATTGGCAAGGCACGTGCCCGCTGGGTGCGCGACGAGTACGGTTCGTCGTACCCGATGCTCGAAGCCCTCAAGGGCGCCTTCGACCCCAACGGCATCATGAACATGGGCACGATCATCCCCGTCGGCGATGTTGCTCGGCCGCACTGACTCCGGCCCCGAGGTGCTGTGGCAGCCGGTGGCCGAAGCTCGCCACGCCAGCATGGTGGGACGGTTCATGGATGCAGTCGGGGAGCGGCACGGTACGCGCTTGGATGATTACGACGCACTGTGGCGCTGGTCGGTCGACAGCCTGGAGACCTTCTGGGCCGAGGTGTGGGATTTCTTCGACATCCAGTTCGCGCAACCGTACGACCGGGTGCTGTCGGGGGAAATGCCCGCTGCCCGGTGGTTCGAGGGTGCCCGGCTGAACTATGCCGAACACGCGCTGCGCACCACGGGTGACGGTGTTGCGATCATCGCTCGCTCGCAGACTCGCGACCGCGAGGAGGTCACGTGGGACGAACTGCGCGCCAAGGTGGCAGCGGCCCGGGCCGGCCTGCACCGGCTCGGCGTTGGTGTCGGCGACCGGGTCGGGGCGTACATGCCGAACGTGACCGAGACGGTCGTGGCGTTTCTCGCCACGGCCAGCCTCGGGGCGATCTTCACCACCTGCGCCCCCGAGTTCGGTGTGCAAGCTGTGCTCGATCGGCTCACGCAGGTGGCGCCGAAGGTGCTGCTCGTCGTCGATGGCTACCGCTACGGAATCAAGGACATCGACCGCAGTGCCGAGATCGAGCAAATCCGGGCGGGCCTGGTCGCCACCGAGACGGTCGTGGTGCTGCGTTACCTGCACCCCGACACACCGCTGCCGACCGGCACGATCAGCTGGGACGAACTGTGCTCGCAACCCGGTGAGCTCGCGTTCGCCCAAGTGCCCGCTGATCATCCGCTGTACGTGCTGTACTCATCGGGCACCACCGGGCTGCCCAAGCCAATCGTGCACGGCCACGGCGGCATCCTTGCGGTGCACCTCAAAGATGTCGGGCTGATGGGCGACATCGGTCGCAGTGACCGGTTCTTTTGGTTCTCCACAACCGGCTGGATGATGTGGAACTTCCTCGTTTCGGGGCTGCTCACGGGCGCCACGATCGTGCTGTTCGACGGTGACCCTGCTTCTTCCCACCTGATGGCGCTGTGGCAGCTTGCGGCGGAAGAACGCGTGACCTGGTTCGGGGTCAGCGCGCCGTTCTTGACGAGTTGCCGCAACGCCGACCTCCATCCCGGTCGCGACCTCAACCTGTCGGCACTGCGCGCTGTGGGGTCGACGGGTTCGCCGCTGCCCGCCGAGAGCTACCGGTGGGTGTACCAGGCCGTCTCGGCGAACGTGATGCTGTCGTCGATCAGCGGTGGAACCGACATCTGTTCGATCTTCGTCGGTGGGTGCCCGCTGGTTCCGGTGTGGGCCGGCGAGATCTCATGCCGTGCGCTCGGCGTGCGCATCGAGGCGTTCGATGCGACCGGCCGATCGGTGACCGGGGAGCAGGGCGAGCTCGTGGTGACCGCGCCGCTTCCGTCGATGCCGGTCGGGTTCTGGAACGACGACGACGGCTCGCGCTACGCCGATGCGTACTTCTCCACCTACCCCGGGGTGTGGCGTCACGGCGACTGGATCACGATCACCGAACGCGGTTCGTGCGTGATCACCGGTCGCTCTGATGCGACGCTCAACCGCAGCGGCGTGCGCATCGGCACGAGCGAGATCTACCGCGTCGTCGAACGTGTTGCCGGCGTCGCCGATTCGCTGATGGTCCACCTCGAAGATGTTGCCGGCGATGGCCCCGGCGAACTGATCCTGTTCGTGGCACTAGCTTCCAGTGACGCCCCTGCCGACGGCATCGAGGGCGAGATCTGCGCCGCCCTGCGTGGCGAGGTGTCGCCACGCCATGTTCCCGACGTGATCTACACCGTCGCTTCGATCCCGACCACGTTGTCAGGCAAGAAGCTCGAAGTTCCCGTCAAACAGATCTTGTGCGGTGCCGACCCGGAGCGAGTGGCAAGCCGTGGTTCGCTCAAGGACCCAGCAGCGATCGATGCCATCGCCACCATTGCGGCCACGCGAGCCACGCAAGCCACCAGATTGGGAGATCCTTCATGAGCCATGACGTGTTCATCGTCGACGCGGTGCGTACCCCGGTCGGCAAGATCGGCGGATCGCTCGCCGGGGTGCGGCCAGACGATCTCGCCGCGGGGGTGATCAGATCGCTCATCGAACGGCAGAACACTCTCGATCCGACACGGATTGACGATGTGTACTTCGGGAGCGGCAACGGCGCGGGGGAGGAGAACCGCAACGTTGCCAGGATGGCGTCGCTGCTGGCGGGGCTACCGCCGACCGTGCCGGGCTCGACCACCAACCGGCTGTGCGGATCCGGCCTCGATGCGGTGATCCAGGCCAGTCCCGAGATCGCCGTCGGCGACGCCGAACTGTGTGTCGCCGGCGGGGTCGAGTCGATGACCCGCGCCCCGTGGGTGGTACAGAAGCCCGAGCAAGGCTTCCAACGCACCGATCAGACCATGTTTTCCACCACGCTCGGCTGGAGGATGGTCAACCCGCGCCATCCCAAGCAGTGGACGGTGCCGCTCGGCGAGGGAGCGGAGATCCTGGCCGACGAATTCGCGATCAGCCGCGAAGCCCAGGACGAGTTTGCGATGGCGAGCCACCACAAGGCTGCGGCGGCCTGGGCCGCTGGTCGTTTCGCGGGCGAGGTGGTAGCCGTCCGCGGAGCGACGCTGAGTACCGACGAGAGCGTGCGCGGTGAGGTGTCGATGGAGGCGTTGGCTCGTCTGAAGCCGGTGTTCCGCACCGACGGCAGCGTGACCGCCGGTAACGCGTCGCCGATGAACGACGGCGCCTCGGCGGTGATGCTCGCCAGCGGAACGCTGGCGGCCAGTGCAGACTCGACCCGCTGTGTCGGGTGGTCAGCCGGGCGGTGTCGGGGATCGAGCCGCACCGATACGGGCTCGGCCCGGTGCAGGCGGCGCAGACCGCGCTCGACCGGGCCGGCATCGGTTGGGGAGATCTTGCCGTCGTCGAGCTCAACGAGGCGTTCGCCGCCCAAGCGCTGGCGTGCCTCGAATCGTGGCCGGGGCTCGACCGTGGCATCGTCAACCCCAACGGTGGCGCCATCGCCCTCGGCCATGCAATCGGCAGCTCCGGGGCCCGCATCGTCACCACCCTCGCCCATGAGTTGCGACGTGTCGGCGGTGGCTGGGGGCTGGCCACGATGTGCATCGGCGTCGGCCAAGGCATCGCCATGGTGGTCCACGCCGATCCGCGCTGACCGGCTGGCAAGCGGGCCGGCTGCCTGGCTGACGGGCAGGCGCGACCTGGTCGACGCCGCCTCGGTTTCAGTCGATCGCGGCCTTGCCACCATCGATAGCGATGTGCGCGCCGTTGATGTACGCGGCATCGTCGGAGCACAAGAACGCAGCGAGCTTGGCCACTTCGCGCGCTTCTCCAGCGCGTCGCGCCGGCGTGGCCGCGAGCACCTGATGCAGCGGATGGTCGGCCACATCGAGGAACTGAGCCGTCTAGGGCGTGCGGAGCATCCCCGGGCTGACCACGTTGGCCCGCACCCCGTGTCCGGCACCCTCAGCAGCGAGGTGGTTGGTGAATGACACCACCCCACCCTTGGCCGCCCCGTGCGGGGCCATCGGCACGAAATCGACACCGTGCGTGGCGGCGATCGAACCGACGTTGAGCACGCAGCCGCGTGATTCCAGGAGATGCGGCCACGCCGCGCGGGTGCAGTCTCGCCGCCCGCCGTGCGGACGAGCTGCGCCCCATGCCCCGGCCGGTCCCGCTGATCAATGCGACCTTGCCGTCGAGGCGTCCCAACCCGGTCACTGCTGCCCCCACGGGTTCGTGTTCAGCACGTCGTCGGGTGCCGCGAGGTAGCCGACAAATCGACCGTTGGGGTTCCCATGCGCGACGCACCTCGGCGAGGCGCGTGAACGCCTCGTCGCTCATGAACTGCAACTGGCGGTTGGTGAGATCGGAGTCGCCCAGGTACTGGCCGGCGGTGACCGGCTGCATCGCGGCCATCGCCGAGTTCGTCCAAGCCTGTAGGTCGTCGTCGTCGCCGGCGTCGGTCGACACCACGTAGGTGGCCACATAGATATCGGTCTGCAGCGACAGTGCCATGTCGGGCAGGTCACGTAGCGGTGCCATGGAGAACCAAATCGCGAACCCCTGCGGGGTTGGTAGTTCGGTGAACGCTCGGCGCCTCGCCGGCACCACCTCGGCTGCGGAGCCGGTGAGCCACGCGTTGTCGACCCGGTAGCGGTGACCTTCCGGATTGGCGATGGTTTGCCGGTCACGTAGGTCCCCGAAGGCAACCGGGACCGCGTCGACCCGCACGAGTGCCCGACCGATCGCCGGGCACGCTCCCAGCGGTGCCAGGGCTGCGGCGGCTTGCCCTGCCGTGTCGACCATCGCCACCCCGGTGACCGCAAGCACGAAGCCGTGGTGCCCGGGAATCGGCTCGGGCGGTGTCATCGCCACTACGACGATCGCGACGGCCCGGCGCCGCGGGCTGCCCAGTAGAGATCGCTGTTGCTTTCTGCATTGGCATGCACCAACCGGCCATCGGCGGTGACCGCGTCGATCGCCACGACCGATTCGGCGGCCCAGCCCCAGCCGCGGGCGTTTCAGCCCATCCCGCCCGGCGACACCGGCATGTGGATGAACTCCCACGGCGACGTTTCCGGCCGAGGATCGCGCACAACCAGCACCCACGGCGCATCGTCGCTGATGGCCCGGTCGACGGCGACACGCGCCTCGCGCGCCGCTGGACCACCTGTTTGGGTGTTCCGGAACTAGCAGTGACCTCGATTGACACGATCGGCATGTCGCCATATGGTGCGAGTGATCCGTCCAGTTTTGACGTGCAAACCACCTCGCCTCCTCCCACGTAGCGACCCCGATGCGATGCACCGTGTCGGCCTCGCAACGCAGTGTCCGGCGATTCAGCGAACACAGCAGCGCTGCTCCGGATCGATTCGACACACCACACGAGCAGGGGACGATTCGATGAGCAACTACGACCCGAGATCAGTGACGGGCATTCCGACCGAACAGGTTGGCTCGCTGCCCAGACCGACGACGCTGCAAGCCGCCTATGCGGCGTATGACGCAGGCACGATCGAGAAGGCAGATCTGGAGAAGGAACAGGACGCGGCGGTCAAGGATTCGATCGAGAAGCTGGAAGCCACCGGCTCGCCGATCATCTCTGATGGCGAGCAACGCTGGTCGAGCTTCGCGACGTATGCGTTGGCCGACACGCTGGCCGGCACCGGTCTTGCCGACAACCTTGCCGGCGGCGGCCAGTTCTTCGCCATCTTCGCCGACGGCCACGGCAGACAGTTGCCCAAACTGACCGGTGGTCCGTTTCGCTACAAGACCTATGCGGCTGACACGCTGAAGCAATCGATCGGCCTGGCCAGCAAGCCGATGAAGCAGGCGGTGATCGCCCCGTCGATGCTGGCGTTGCTGTACCCACTGAGCACCGAGGTTCCCGGGTACTCGCGTGAGGACTTCGAAAGCGACCTGATCAACGAGTGTGAAAAGGACATCCGCCAGGCGTTCGCCGCAGGCGCCGTGCGGGTCTCGGTCGACTTCACCGAGGGCCGCCTCGCCACCCGTGCCGACCCACGCAACCCGTGGACGGGGGCGAACATGCTGCCCCACTTCATCGAATTGAACAACCGGGTGATGGACCGTTTCAGCGCCGAGGAGCGAATCAACATCGGCATCCACACCTGTCCCGGCGGCGACCGCGACTCGGTGCACAGCGCCGACGTTCCATACAACAACCTGCTTCCGGAGATGTTCAAGATCAACGCCGGCTACTTTCTCATCCAGTTGGCCAGCGAGCGCGACAAGGATCCGGTGTACGAGTCGATCGGCAAGCACCGCCGTGACGACGCCAACGGTGTGTCGCAGATGTGCTACGTCGGCGTGACCGTCACCCAGAGCCCGCGACCCGAGTCGGCCCAGGAGGTGTGTGACTCGCTGGTGCGCGCTGCCAACTACATCCCCAAGGAGCGCCTCGGATCTACCGACGACTGCGGGTTCTCGCCGTTCAGCATCGACGAAAAGCCCAACCACGGCTCACCCGACTACGCCCGTGAGATCGCATTCCAGAAGATCAAGAACCGTGTCGACGGCACCAAGATGGCTGCCGACAAGCTCGGCATCTCGTAACGGCGCCGATCGCTCGATGACCTGCGTTCCGGTCGGTTCCCTGCGTTCACTCAAGCAGGGCCCGGCCGGGTGTTGGGGAACTCGCTACGCACCGCTGCGGCACCTTCCACCATGGCGCGCAGCTTGGCGCGGGCCACGTTCGATGAGAGATGGCGGAGTCCGCAATCGGGGTTGATGATCAGGCGGGCAGGGTCGACCACGTCGATCGCTCGGCGGATGCGCGTGGCGACCAACTGCGCGGTTTCGATGTCGTCGGATTTCACGTCGATCACCCCGAGCCCCACATCGCGGTCCCAGCCGTACTTCTTGATCAGCTGCAGATCGCCGTATCCCTTGCGGGCGAACTCGAGGATCAACTGGTCGATGTTGGCGCCGAGGACCGCCGGGAACAAGAAGTCGTAGTGCCCTTCCCACGATGGGCGGGCATGGCGATTGCCGTAACAGACGTGCAGGCCCCAGGTGACGTCGACACCTTCTGTGACGATGTTGATCGCCTCGACGGCCGCTTCGACATCATCGGGGTAACCCGCCAGAACCGGCTCGTCGATCTGCAGCAACGTTGCGCCGGCCGCGGCGAGCCGCCGGGCCTCGGCGTTGAGTACCGTGGCCAACGCCTTGACGAGATCGCCGGAGTCGGTGTACGCCTCGGTGCGGATCCGCCGTGACAGCGAGAACGGGCCTGTGAACGAGAACTTGATCGGTTGCGAGGTGTGCGCCCTCGTGAACGTGAAATCTTCGGCGAGGCCGAGCGGCACCAAGTCGGCTGTGGGCAGCGGTTCGGCCACCGACGTGTCGTAGTAGTCGTAGAAGTAGGCCTTGTTCGAGTTGGCAACCCGCACCCCGGGGATCCGGGCGAGCAGGTAGTCGATGTCGTTGTCGCGGCGCAACTCGCCATCGGAGACCACATCGATGCCGGCCAGCTCTTGGTCCTTCAGCGCGGCCTTGATGGCGACATCGCAGATATCACTCAGGTGCTGCCAGCTCAACCGGTTCTGGTAGTAGTCGTTCTTCAACCTGCCCAGCCATTCCGGTACCGAGTACGAGCCGACAACCGACGTCGGCAGGTACGGCAGGTCGTGCAGATCGTGCAGGCGGATACCGCGGCCAAAAGTGTCCGTCATGTCAATCTCGTACCTGGCATGTCGATCTCGTACCTGGCATGTCAATCTCGTACCTGGGCTGTCATGGTGACAATGCTGGTACCGGCACGATGGCGGAACGGTTCGAACGCGACATCGAAACCCATACGACGACCGATGTGGGCGAGCAACGAGCCATTGATCCAGTTGACCACGGAACCGTCGTACTTGCCCGGACCGAGAAACCCGTTCCGGTACCGGGTGGTGTCGGTGACGAACAGGTCGTGGTTGACGAGCATGCCGTAGGGGTGCAGCAGCGGCAAGGTGTCGACGAAGCTCGCCAGCGCACCGTTGCTGACGTGCATGCGAATGTCGCCGCCCGATTCGAGGTGTGGGCGCAACAGATCGCCGGTCACCCCCGGAGCGATCTCGTACAGGTCGAGGCCGGCCAGCGGGGCGTATCGTTCGGCAAGACGGGTTGCGTCCCATACTCGCCGCCAGAAGTCGACGGCATGGTTGACATCAGCGAAGTGCGCCGGCATCGCTTCGGCGACGAGCGCCGGGCCCAACGCGATCAGCTTGTCGATCAACATCGGCAGTGCCCCCACCTGGACCGAGTGATCGGCGGCGATCCCGGCCGCATCGGCGGCCGACAGGTAGGCCCGTGTCTCGACGACGTAGATGTGCCCGTCGATGCGGGCGACCTCATCGGAGGGGAGGTTGTCGTAGAAGTTGGAGATGTAGACCAGGAACACCTTGTACTTCAAGAACGCGAGTGCGGTCGTGGGACGTGTCGCATCGAGCACAAGTGAGCTGACGTGTTGCGCGTGCGCAGCAACGGCCGACCGGGCCATCTCCAACACGTGTGGGGAATAGTCGCACATCAGGTAGTGCAGGCGGCGGTAGTAGTCGCGTCCCTGCTCGGCTTCGACGGCGATGAATGCATCGAGCCAGGCTTTGGCCTGGCTGCCGTTGCCGACCCCGAGTTCGACGACGTACAGCTCCTCCGGCAGAGCGTTACGCGCTTCGAGTTCGTCCCACCAGGTGAACATCTCGCGGACCAGGTCGCTGACCGCGTCGGGGTTGCGGGCGTCGCTGGCCCCACCCGGCAGGGTGGATTCGTACATCTGCCCGGTGGCGGCCTCCCACAGGTCGAGCGCCTTCCAGTACAGCCGGTTGAACTCCCAGATCCGGCTGCGGCTGGCGGCGCCCCACGACTCGATGAACAGTCGGTCGTCGTCGGCGTGGTTCTGATGACGGGCGATCGCAACGGTCATCACCTCGTACAGCGACACAGTGGAACTGCGGCGCAGGTCAACAGCGATCTCGACCTGCTGATCACCGTGCACCGCCGCATGGGCGACCCCATGGGCGGTTGTGGTCGCGGCGACGACCGGCCGAACCTCGACCACCTCGCGGAAGTTCGCCCGGTACTGGATCCAGTCGCATACCACCCTCAGCCGCGACAGGTCGAGGGTGCTGTCACACACACCCCGGATGACTGGTTCGAGTGACGCCGCGATGTCGAGCGGTTTGTCACCGCGCAGTCTCGATGTCGGTCGGACTTCAACAAGCACGAACTACTCCTTGGCCCATGCAGAGTCCTCCTCATCTGGACGTCTGCGGCCACCGCAGGGCGCCTCAAACGGTGGCCGAATCCTAGCCATGATGAGGGTCACGGGATGGTTGCGAACGCCAACCACCTGCCGCGGGTCGGTGACGCCAAACGGCCATCGCCGGAGCCCACTACGGTGAGAGTCGATGCAGCTGCCCACCGGAGCAACAGTTGAGGAACCCGGCGAAGCAGGTCTGCACGCGCGCGCGATCGAGCGGTTCCTGACCGCGTTCGGGGCCGCTACCGACGCGGTCATGGCCGACGACACCGGCAGGGTGATCGCCGTGACGGGCAGTGTGGCCGAGGGGGTCGCCGTGCCCGGCCGGCTGCTGGTCGACCTCGTTCACGGAGCAACCTCCGATGATCTCGCTGCGTGCGTTGAATCGGTGCTCGAAGCCCACGACGTCAGCGCATCGGCGTTTGTGCGCCTTGGCGACGGCTCGGCGATCGTGGCCCGACTGTTCACCCTCTTGTCGGAAGATGGCAGCCGCCGGTACCTGATCGGGGTGCTGTCGCTGCAGGTTGACCGGGCAGAACTGAGCCGGCTCCGCCGGACCGACCAGGTGTACGAGCTCTGGTTCGAACGGGCACCCACAGGGGTGTGTCTGGTCGGTGTCGAGGGTGGCTTCCAGCGGGCCAATCCGGCGTTCTGCCGGCTCGTGGGGCGCAGTGAGACCACGCTGCGGTCGTTGACGTTTATGGACATCACTCATCCCGACGATGTCGAGATGGACGTCGCCAAGGTTCAGCAGTTGCTCAGCGGCGAGCTTGACCGTTACGAGATCGACAAGCGGTACATGCGTCCCGACGCGGAAATGGTCTGGGTGCACCTGACCGTTGCGCTCGCGAGCGACGATGATGGACGACCACTCAACTTCATCGCCATGGTCGAAGACATCACCGCGCGCCGGCGGGCCGAGTCCGAGTTGCGTCGCGCTTTCGATTTCCAGAACATCCTGTTCGATTCCGC
>JANNHO010000233.1:0-4084 GCA_031404435.1 Acidimicrobiaceae bacterium
CCCCCCCCCCGCCGCCCCCCCCTCGTCCAACTTTGTGGGTCTGGACCGGTCGTTGATGACGACCCCCACAATTTTCGGCTGGGCCGGCGGGCCAACGGGCCAAACTGAACGGCATTGGAACTAGTCGAGCACCTTGGACGAGGTCGGGTCCCGGTCGCGGGTAGAGCCGAGCCATGGCCGACCGAAACAGCGTCATCACCGCAGCAGACATGGACAAGATGTCTCCACAGGAACGCGCCGACGCCGTCGACGCTGCGATCATCCGCAGTTGGGATGATGTCGATCAATCGTTCGCAACCGAGTTCTGGAGCGGGCAAAAATTCTCGCACACGATCTCCGAAGCCGCGCCTGACCGGAACGTCCGCTTCACCGAATCGTTCTTTGCTCAACCGCGTCGCCCGCGAAGCTCGTCGAGTTCCCAGCGGATTTCGTCGAGGTCGGGTACAGGCATCGGTTCGGTGTCGAGAATCGCGTCAGCCGCGCGACGGCGATCTGTTGCGCGGTCCACACCCAGTCGATCGCGCCCGGCCGATCTGCAGACGCGTGAATGACCGGTTTCGACGAAATCATCTTGGCGGTCTCCCTGTGTCACGGCTGTCTCGCGATCGATCTGTCAGTCAGCCTCGTTGGGACGCGTTCCGTGTTCAAGTCGACGAAGATCAATTTTCATGCTTCATCCTCTCGGTACGCCGGATTGGTGACCGTGCGATGCGAGACCGCCAGCAGGCGGGCCACACTCCATCAGGATCATCGTAGATCGTGATCGGATTCTGGACGACAGGTTTGCGTTGTTGCGCGACGCCCGGCCGCTACTTGGTCCAGACCCGGTCGATCACGCCCCGGCCGATGAACACCGCGACGATGGTTCCGGCGGCCAGGAACGGGCCGAAGGGGATGGCGGTCTTGCGGCCGGCCTTGCCGACCGCCATCGCAGCCACACCGACCACCGAGCCGAACAGGAACCCGAGGAACAATCCGACGGGTACATACGGAAGCTGCAGCCAGCCGAGATAGGCACCGAGCAACGGGGCCAGGCGCACGTCGCCGTCGCCGAGACCCCCGCGGCTGAGCATGTACAGCAACCCCATGAACGCGACGGCAATGGCCGCACCGGCGACCATGGTGACAATCCGCCGCGGTTCGTCGCGCACCAGCGCGGCGACCACAAGCAACGGTGCGCCGAGGATGATCGTGACGTAGGTGATCTCCCGCGGTAGGCGTTTGGTGCGCAGATCGATCCAGCTCTGCAGCACCAGCCCGGCTGCCAGCACGCAGAACGCTGCCGTCTCCCACGAGGCCCCGAACTTGGCGCCCACCGCCACGAACAACCCTGCCGTCGTTAGCTCAAGTACCAGTGGTTCGATGCCGATATCTGTACGACAACGGCGGCACTTCCCTTTCAGGAACAGCCAACTGAACACAGGTACCAGATCGAGCGGGCCGAGGCGCAAGCCACACGACCCGCACCGCGATCCGGGAGCGACGATGGATTCTCCTCGGGGGATGCGTTCGGCGCCCACGGTGAGGAACGATCCGATCAACAACCCGGCGACCACGGTGATCGCCAGTACTGCCCCACTCATACGTCCTTCACAGCACCATCCGCATCAACACCCGCAGCACCATCCGCATCAACACCCGCATCTACATCCACATCAAGGTCCACATCACTCACGCTCGACCAGAGCGTCGAACAGCCCGAGGTTAGCTCCCCATGTCGAACATCGACCCCATGCTCAAGATGCTGCTCGAGGCCACCGTTGCCGCGGGGGCCAGCGACTTGCACCTCACCGTCGGCCGCCCAGCGACCGTGCGTCGCGACGGCGTACTGGTGCCGTTCGAGGGTGTGGAGATCCTCGACAACGACACGATGAAGCGGATGGTGATGACGCTGCTCAGCGAGACGCAGGCCACCGAGTTGCACGAAGCCCGCCAGGTGGACTTCTCGTTCGGTCTCGACGGGCTCGGCCGTTTCCGCGCCAACGCGTTCAACCAGCGCGGGGCCCTCGCGCTGGCGTTGCGTGTGATCCCCGGCAAGGTCCGCTCGCTCGAGGCGCTCGGCGCACCGCAGGCCGCGACCGATCTGCTGAACAAACCGTACGGTCTGGTGCTCGTCGTGGGTCCCACCGGTTCCGGTAAGAGCACCACGCTGGCAGCGATGATCGACCGGATCAACGAGACCAAGCCGTGCCACATCCTCACCATCGAAGATCCGGTGGAGTTCCTGCACACTCACAAGATGGCGATGATCACCCAGCGCGAGGTCGGCACCGATGTGAACAGCTTCACCGACGGCCTGCGCAGCGCTCTGCGTGAAGACCCCGATGTGATCCTGCTCGGCGAAATGCGCGACCTCGACAGCATCTCGATCACGCTCACCCTGGCCGAGACCGGCCACCTGGTGTTCGCCACGCTGCACACCAACGACGCCTCCCAGGCGCTCGACCGCATCGTCGACGTGTTCCCGGCCGAGCAACGCGACCAGATCCAGATCCAGCTGGCCAGCTCGCTGCAAGGTGTGCTCAGCCAGCGCCTGCTGCCGGCAGAGGGCGGAGGCCGGGTGGCCGCGTACGAGATCTTGATGGGCACCGAGCCGGTGCGCAACCTGTTGCGCGAGGGCAAGACCCGCCAGCTGCGCAACGTGATGATCTCCGGCCAGCAAGACGGCATGCAGACCATCGAGATGGACCTCGCCCGTCTGGTGGCCAGCGGCATCATCACCTTCGACACCGCAGCCGAGATCAGTGCGTACCCGAAGGAGATCATGACCCTCGCAGCTACACAGCGTGCGCAGATGCACGCCCAGGCCACGATCGCCTCCGGCCAGGCGGCCAGCACCGGCGCCGGCCATCTCGTCGGCTCACGCTGACCGAACTCTCTGACACGACTGGGCTGACGCGCGATGGGCATGATGAAGGCGCTGCCATACAAGATGCTCGGCGGTGTGACGCCGTGCCCCGGAGGATGGTTGATTCTGCCGGCGCGCCTGGCGGGCGTGACTGTGATCGTCGAGGAACCGATGGTGGTGAAGACCCTCATCGAGGTGCTCGAGTTCAAACCGAAGTTCGAAGCGGCGGCGATCTATGCGCCCGTCGGCTTCGAGGACGAGCCGTCCGGCCCGTACCGCCCGTGTGATGGCGAAGCGCGGGAGATGGTCGGTTGGCCGCGGCTGGTTGCAATCAAGCCGATTCCCAGCCGCGCTGCGCTGTTCGCACCGACCCGTGAGGCAGCGCGTGAGCTCGAACCGTGGCTGACCAACGAAGATATGCGCCGCTTTCGGTGGATCCGTGAAGCGGTCACCGAGTTCCAGCCGTTCCATCAGCGCAACTGGTTCGCCGCCCATCCCGATCTCAGCTTCTACGTGTTGAACGGTGACCAGCCGCTGACCAGCTCGCCGCATCTCCCCGAAGGCGTGCTGGAGCGGATGAACCTGATCAAAGGCAAGCTGCCTGGCGTGGAGGAAGCCGTCACGGCCACCCCGCCCGCCGGTGCCGGCCAACTGCACCTCCTACAAGCTGCAGGGCTGCTGTGGACCGCCCGACGCGCCGCCGGGCGAGCGGTGAACCGCTTGCCGATGGACCCCAACTGGGACTCCACCGGCCTGCGCATGGAACTCGTCCGCTAACAACCCGGCGGCTGTGCACCCAGCCCCTGACCACCCGATGGTCGGTGTGGCTGGGCACGATCGCTCGTGCGTCAGCGGACTTGAGTCGAAGCGACTTTCGCTCCGGCGCGCCATCTTCTGATATGCCCGAGCGGCGTGACCAGAACGAGTCGCGGAAGCGCCGCGCCGCCGTGTCAGCGGTGTAGGCCGATTCGGGCCCGAGCGGAACCAAACCCCGAACGGCTCGCCTGCGCCGGGAGCACGTCGTTTCGCCAAGCTCGCACGTGTCCCATCGAGGACGACGACCCGCGGGCCGGGCCGGCGGGTCCCTCCCCGTCCGCCGCAACCGACGGCGGGAGCACTCGCTGAACGACGAGCGAATCAGTCGGTGAGCACGACCGTTCTTTATCGAAGCCGTCCGCGGCACGTAGCTGTACTTGCCCTTCAAGGTGGTGAAGCCGGGTGCGCCGTACTGCACCG
>JANNHO010000234.1:0-3574 GCA_031404435.1 Acidimicrobiaceae bacterium
GTCTCATACGCCAGGAATCATACGCGGCGAACCCCGTCGTGATAGCGGAGCTCGTGGCGCAGGCTGCCGTCGGCGCGCCACTTGCGCACGGCCGCTTCGCCCCTGGGACCGTCGTGGCGACGCCCGTTCCGGTAACGCTCCTCGTAGTGGACGCCCCCGCTCGCAAAGAAGCCGCGCACCGCTGGGGTCCGTGCATCGGCGTCGTCGAGCATGCCGTTGCGATAGTGCATCTCGTACTTCACGCGCCCACTGGCACGATGAACCCGGTACGCCGGTTGACTCCTGGTTGGGTCGTCGAGGCAGCCTTCGGTGTACCAGGCGACGTACCGTTGCTCACTTGCGAAGGTCCGCCGGACCCGGCCTGTGAAACCCGGCGGGATCTCTGCTTCGTCGGTGACGTCAATGGTGTTGATGACCCGGAACGACATCGAGTTCGGTAGGAGTTCCATCACCGATCACCATCGAACACGCGTGAGCGGCAGCCAATCTCCATGATGATCTATCGGCCGAGACAGGGCCCGACTTGAGAGAATGGCCGTGCCCGCGGGACGTCGCCGACTGACTGATTTCTAAACGGCGAGCAGGTCCCGCGCTCCGGTGTCGGAGCTGGGGTGGCGCAGCTTGCTCATTGCCCGAGCTTCGATTTGGCGGATGCGTTCCCGGGTGAGGTTGAAGTGTTCGCCGACCTCTTCGAGCGTACGCGGCTCGCCGCGATCGAGGCCGAAGCGAAGCTTCAGGATCTCGCGTTCGCGTTCGTCGAGCGGTGCCAACAGCCGCGAGATCTCCTCGGGCAGCAGCGCCGTGGCGGCAACCTCGAACGGGCTCTCTGCAGAGCGGTCCTCGACCACATCGCCCAACTCGGCATCGCCATCCTCACGCAGCGGCTCGCTGAGCGACAACGGTTCGGCGGCAAAGCGCAGTGCCTCGGTGACTTTGTCCTCGGGCATCTCCACTTCTTTGGACAGCTCGGCCAAGGTGGCCGGGCGGCCGTACTTGAGCTCGAGCCGGCTCCGTGCCTTCTGCAGCCGGGCAAGTGTGTCGCCGGCATGCACGGGAAGTCGAATGGTGCGCCCGGTGTTGGCGATACCGCGGGTGATCGCCTGGCGGATCCACCACGTCGCGTACGTGGAGAACTTGAAGCCCTTGCGCCAATCGAACTTCTCGACGGCGTGCATCAAACCGAGGTTGCCCTCTTGGATCAGGTCCAGCAACGGCAGCCCGCTGGCCTGGTACTTCTTGGCGATCGAGACGACGAGGCGCAGGTTCGACTGCACGAAGGCTCGCTCGGCGTCTTCGCCTTCACGGGCAACTCGGCGCAGTTCGCGCTTTTTGGCGGCCGAAAGCTCCTTGCCTCCAGCATCGAGATCGGTCGCGGCAATCTTGCCGGCTTCGATTTGCTTGGCGAGTCGGACCTCGTCGTCCTTGGTGAGCAGGGTGTACTGTCCGATGTCGGACAGATACAAGCGGACGAGATCCTCTTCGTCGCGTTCGACGCGATCTTTCGCCACGGATGCTCCTCAGCAGAAGTTGGGAAAACCAGACAAACAATTCGCCACCGCACGGCAACAATCGATGAAAAGGTCGGATCCATGGCTCGATCCATGGAACACGATCTCGATCGATGGCGACACGGTCGGATGGAGACGTTCACAATACCGACGTCGTCCAGTCCACCACACATGTCAAGGGGAATCTCCCAACCCATCAGGAATCGTGATCGACGGCTCCTCACTATCGCTGGGAGCGCGAGGTGGCGCGTCCCGCTCAGCCCGCCGCTCAGATTGAGACAACGCGGTCAGCGTCAGCGATCAGCCGGGCAACGTCGGGCGGTGTGGCCCACTGGGCGCCAAGCTCGACCAGATCATCCTCCGTCGCCCCCCGGGCGAGCGCGCAACCCTTTCAAACGTGAAGAGCGACGCCCCGCTCGCGGGCTTTCAGCACCAGATCGCGAAGCGGTGGCAAGCCGACTCCCTCAAGTGTCGACCGGACGGCGCTCTTCATGACCTCAGCGGCGTCACCGAGGAGAACGATCGTGGCGGTGTGACCGACCTCGATCGTTCCGTTGACGGCGAGGTGCCAGGGAATACTGGCCTTGGTGGGGTCGGATACGCCGTTCGTTGCCATATACAACACGTGCATGCCTGCACCGTACGACTCCGCCCGAGCAGTGTCAACGGTGGCTCCGCCCCAGAACACTGCGCCCAGAGCCACTACGCTGCGCGGCCGTGCCCCGTCACGACAACGCCGACATCGAGACTGCCGGCTCGACCGACATCGAGATCGCGATCGTCACGATGCGCCTCGATGCCGCCCAGCCCGAAACGCTGCTGTCGGTACTCGCCAAGTACATCGTGCTGACCCGGATGCAGCCAGGATGCCGCAACGTCGACCTCTGTGCGTCGGTCACCCACCCGGGCCGTTACCTCATCATCCAGAAGTGGGATTCGGTGCACGCCCAGCGCGCTCACTTCGACAGCGACGTGATGGTCGAGATGGCCCGAGCGTGTACGGGACTGTTGTCGATGCCGCCCGACATCGATCTGTGGGGTGGGCCGAGCGCTCACGACCTCGCCTGATGATCGCGCCAGGTTTGCCGACCTCGCCGGGTGATCTTCGCGAATTTGGCGCAGGCGATAGCGTGTGCTGCGTGCCGCTCGGAGCGGCACATCACTCCTCGGAGGGTCAGTCCAGATGTCCAATCCATTTCTGAACGACAAAGCAGTCGCCAACGCAACCAACGCCGGGTGGGGCGCACCCGAGCCGTCCACTCGCGTCAGTCCGATCGATGACGGACCGATCTCGGGCTGGAGCTCGAAGGCGATGACCGTCAGTGGAACCATCAGCGCCACCGGCGTGTTGATGGTGCTGCTCCTCGCTGCGGGCGTGGTCGGCTGGATGAGCGGCCCCGATCTCGACGCGGGACGAACCGAGTTCCCGCCGCTGGCCATCGTCGGCGTGATCGTCGGGTTCATCTGCGCCATCGTCGTGTTCTTCAAGCCGATGCTGGCCCGCATCCTCGGCCCGATCTACGCGCTCGCCGAGGGCTTCTTCCTCGGTGCCATCTCCAAGGCGTACAACGAGATGCAGAACGGCATCGTCGTGCAAGCCGTCGGTGCCACCGTCGGCGTGTTCTTGGTGATGCTCGTGCTGTATCGCACCCAGATCATCAAGGTCACCGATAAGTTCCGCCGCACCATCATCGCCGCAACCATGGGGCTGATGGCGTTCTACCTGGTGGCGTTCGTGATCAGCATGTTCGGTGTCAGCATCGGGTTCTTGTCCGAGCCCAGCCTCCTCGGCATCGGCTTCAGCCTGTTCGCGGCCACCCTGGCGGCGATGAACCTCGCGCTCGATTTCGACTTCATCGAGCGCGGCGCAAAGCAGGGCCTTCCGAAGGGCATGGAATGGTTCGCCGCCTTCGGTCTGCTTGTCACCTTGGTGTGGCTGTACCTCGAACTGCTACGCCTGCTCAGCAAGCTCAACCAGCGCTAGTTGTCTGCGGCTCCCCGAGTGGCCGATCACCGAGGGTAGTGCGAGATACCATCCGATCCGACCGCCCAACCGCCCCGTCGGG
>JANNHO010000235.1:0-3604 GCA_031404435.1 Acidimicrobiaceae bacterium
CTGGAGATGAAACGCCAGTGCGAAGGGGGCCGGTAACCCGCCCGGCGGGTTATCGCGGCGGGGCGGCAGAGCTTGCCGCCGCCGGACCCGCGAGCACACAGCGGAAGCCGTCTTAGTGGCCGCGATTCGTGGGCGCATTGCGGTTGCGGGCGGACGAGAGCAGGACGCTGCGGCGTCGGCCATTCCAGGACACGCCGCGCAAGACACGGTCCTCTTGTTCCGCGTCAAACCAGTCCTCGCACCACTGCCGCACGTTGCCGCCCAGGTCGTGGAGGCCGAAGCGATTTGCCGCAAAACTGCCCACGGGGGACGTGTTCACAAATCCATCGTTGTAGCCCGACGCGACAAAATCGCCGGAGCCTGCTTTGTCGGCGGCCTGGGCCTTGGCAGACTTGAATTTCCCGGTCTCGCGCTCCGGCTGCAATTCCCCCCCCCCGGCACAATTGCCCGCTCCCTTCTGCGGCGACCATTGGGTGCCCGCGGGAAAGGTCCGCCTGCTGGCCGCGGTCACGGCCGCAGGCATGGTCACTGTGGCCGCAACGTCGTGTCGCCGCGACGCTGCGATCACCACTACCTCTGCCACCACTACCACGGGGCCTTCGGCGGGCGTTACAGACACCGGTCCCGACGCGAGTGGGCTCGATCCCACAGCCCCGTGCATGGCCGCTGACCCGCCGCTGCGGGTCGATGAAATTGCCGCCGCCGTGACGGCGGTGGAGGCCGAGCGTGGCGGGGTGCAGCGATACTACGAGATCAACGCCAACGACCTGTTGGTCAATCTGTTCGTCGCCAGCGACGGTGACACCGCCACGCCGTATGTGTTCATCGGCGGCGCGCTCACTGCCGGTGAGCCGGTGGTCGGTGCCTCGGGGAACACATTTGCGGGGGCATCGCTCGTGTTCGAACCGCGGCTGGTGATGTCGTGCGTTGTCACCCAGTTGCCCGAGTCGACCCCCACCGCGTTCGAGGTCGTCGGTGGGCCCGACAGCGCAGTGCGCTACTCGGTCGTGACCGTCTCATCTGTTGGCGGCCAACTGGTGATCGAGGTCGCCGGTGACGGGAGCGTGGTCGCCGTCGACCCGGTCTGAGTTGCTCGAAGTTCGCCACCTCGTCAGCACAGCATGTCAAGATGGGGCGTCCTTGAATGGGCATGCCCCGACCGGCGCGCACCCCCTTGGTAGCTTGGTGGTCCTATGGCAACCTACGGCGCTGGTCAGCGTCGAAGCTCGAAATCCACTCCAGCGCGCAACTCGTCGGGCACCGGATCACGTGCCGCCTCCTCGAGCGCGTCGAAGTCGTCCAGACCCGCGTCTGGGTCGTCCAAGTCGGGGCACGGGTCGGGCTCGGGGACGGGCTCGGCACGATCCACCGCGGAGGCCACCCCACCGCGTGGATCGCACCACAGCGCCCGTGGCGGGCGGCGCAGCCACGCGGGTGCCGAACTGCGCTCGGCGATCGACGGGCGAGAGCACGAGTTCATCGGCATCGGCCTGATCGTTGCCGGGTTGCTGATCGGCATGGCGATCTACTTCGATCTCGCCGGACCGCTCGGGCGGGGGGTCGAAACGCTGGTGGGTTGGTTCACCGGGATCGGTCGTTACATCATGCCGATCGCCCTGGTTGGCGTCGGGGCCGCGTTGGTGCACCGCGGCCGAAGCATGAACCGGGTTCGCCTTGCGCTCGGATGGGGGGTGTCGGCACTCGCTGTGCTCGGGCTGTTGCACGTGGTTCGCGGCCCCGACAAGGTCATGGCCGACTTCGACGCGTTCGGCACCGCCGCCGGCGGGTGGATCGGCGCGCTGGTCGGCCAACCGGTGAAGTCGCTCATCGCTCCTGCCGGGGCGGTGGTGGTATTCCTTGCCCTGTTCATCGCGGGGGTGTTGTTGATCACCGGCTCGACCGTCAAAGCGTTGCTCACCCGGACCGGACACAGCGTGACCGTCATGGGTAAGCCGATCGGCAAGGCGGCCCGACGGGCGCGGGCGGTGTTCGGCGACATCTCCACCCTCAGCAGCGATCGCAACACCGGCGACCACGAGCGCCCCGGACCCAGCTTGTACGACGGCTCCGACGACGACGTGTGGAACGACGCCCCCGCCAAGCCGCTGACGAAACGGCCGCGTGACAAAACTGCGCCGTCCACCCCGCCGTTCGATGCCGGCCCCGGCGAGCAGAGTGAGCTCGATCTCGGCCCCGCCGCGCAGCGCGGTCAGTGGGTGCTTCCGCCGGCCAACTACCTGCACCGCAGCGAAGCGCAAACGATCAACAAGGCCGAGGTTGAAGCGCGCGGGCGCACCCTGGTCGATTCGCTGGCATCGCACGGGGTCGACACCAACCTGCTCGGCCAGACTGTCGGGCCGACGGTCACCCGCTACGAGCTCGAGCTCGGTTCCGGGGTGAAGGTAGCCCGCATCACCAGCCTCAACCGCGACATCGCCTACGCAATGGCTGCGACCGACGTGCGCATCCTGGCGCCTATCCCCGGCCGCTCGGCGATCGGGGTGGAGGTGCCCAACCACACCCGCCAACTCGTCGCGCTCGGCGACATCATGACCTCGACCGAGGCCAAGACCGCGACCCATCCGCTTGATGTGGCCGTCGGCAAGGACATCGCCGGTCGGTCGGTGTTCCTCAACCTGGCCACCACACCGCACTTGCTCATCGCCGGTGCCACCGGTGCGGGCAAGTCCAGTGGTATCAACTGCATCATCACCTCGCTGCTGATGCGCAGCACGCCCGAGCAGGTGAAGTTGATCCTGATCGACCCGAAGCAGGTCGAGATGGGCCAGTACAACCGCCTTCCGCACCTGCTCACTGCGCCAGTAACCAACCCGAAGAAGGCAGCCAACGCGCTGGGTTGGGCAGTCAAGGAGATGGAACGCCGCTACGACCTGCTGTTCGAGATGGGCTTCCGCGACATCGCCGGCTACAACGCGGCGTACGACCGTGGTGAACTCGGCGGCGAGGGGTACCCGGGCAATGACACCGGCGGCGAGCCCCGCCAGTTCGAGAGGCTGCCGTACATCGTCGTCGTCGTCGATGAGCTCAACGACTTGATGATGGTGGCTGCCCGCGATGTCGAGGAAAGCATCACCCGCATTGCTCAAAAGGCACGGGCCGTGGGGATCCACCTGATCGTGGCGACGCAGCGCCCGAGCGTCAACGTGATCACCGGGGTGATCAAGGCCAATGTGCCGGCGCGCATGGCGTTCGCGGTGTCGTCGCTCACCGATAGCCGGGTCATCCTCGATCAGCCCGGTGCCGAGAAGCTCGTCGGCAAGGGCGACATGTTGTTGCTACCCGGCAACTCCAATGTCGCCCAGCGCATCCAGGGATCCTTCGTCAGCGAAGACGAGGTTCGCAAAGTTGTTGCCCACTGGCGACGGCAGGGTCCCGAGCCGGTGTACGTGTCCGGTGTCGAGGGCGACGACGACGGTGGGTCGGGCGGGGGGCTGTTCGCCGCCAGTTCCGGCTCGGGCAGCGGTACCGGAGATGACGACGACGAGGCATTGATGCGCCAGGCGGTCGAACTGGTGGTCCGTAGCCAGTTGGGTTCCACATCAATGCTTCAGCGCAAGCTGAAGGTGGGGTTCGCCCGCGCCGG
>JANNHO010000236.1:0-6141 GCA_031404435.1 Acidimicrobiaceae bacterium
GATCCTGCTCGCCGACGAGCTGTCGCTCGGGCTCGCGCCGAAGATCGTCGACCGGTTACTCGGAGCGGTCCGCACGGCAGCAGACGAACGAGGCACGGGGGCATTGATCGTCGAGCAACATGCCCACAAGGCGTTGAAGTACGCCGACCGGATGTACCTCATGGCGCGCGGCCAGATACTGCTCGAGCTCTCTGGGGCCGAGGCGCTCCAACGCATCAACGAAATCGAGGACGCCTACTTGCGAGGCACCTCCGAGACCGAAGAGGACCACATCGAGCGGTTGCGCCAGAAGAACAAGAGAAAACAGTGGAAGCGCCAGCGTGTTCGAGAGCGCGAAATGGAACGTCTGACCGGAAAGATCGTGTCCACCAGGAGGGCAGAAGATGATGACCAGTACTTCGAAAGGGAACGCCGGCTGCGTTCCTGGGCAAAGCGCGTTCGGAGGTAGCTGACCATGGGTTACAGGACCTCAGAACTTCCCCCGGTCGACCTCGACGAGTTCGCTGCGCTTCCGTTTTTCGAACGGATGAAAATGCTCCAACTGCACTGGGTGAAGTTCGGCTTCGGCACCCCGAAGCAGACGATCAACTTCTATGTGTGGAAGATCTTCTTCTATGCGCTGTTCGGGTTGATCATCGCCGGCGCATTCACCAAGGGGCTGGAGTTCGACAATATCGCCGGATGGTGGGACGAACCGATCCTGTACCAGAAGCTGATGGTCTGGACGATCTTGCTGGAGGTCCTCGGGCTTGCGGCGACATGCGGCCCGTTGGCCTTCCACTTCGATCCGCCGATCGGAGGCGTCCTGTACTGGTGGCAGAACGACACCATCAGGGTTCCCCCCTATCCGAATCACGTTCCCTTCACCAAGGGCAATCGGAGGACTCCGTGGGACACCGGCATCTACAAGCTCATCGTGTTCTGGCTCGTCATGATGCTGTTTCTTTCCGGCGATGCGGTCGACGGGCTGCCACCGGACTCGGCCGGCGTGATGCCGCAATGGGCGCTGGTGACGTACTGCTGCCTAATCGTGTTGATGGCCTTCCGGGACAAGATTGTGTTCCTGTCCGCGCGTTCGGAGACGTACGAGCCGACCATGCTGTACTTCGGGCTGTTCAGCAGCTTCGTCGACATGATTGACGCGGCCAAGATCTGCATCGTGGTGATCTGGATGGGGGCCGGCTTTTCGAAGTTGCAGCACGGCTTCTCGGCGACGGTGGCGATCATGGTGCAGAACACGCCATGGATGGTGTCGCAACGGTTCCGCAAGGCAACGGTCAGGGACTATCCCAACGACATCCGGCCATCGAAACTGACTCACGCGATCGGGCACGTCGGCGGCACCACATGCGAGTTGGTGATGCCGCTCGTGCTGTTGTTCTCGCCGTGGCCGTGGATGACCTGGATTGCGATCATCTCGATCTGGATGCTCCACACCTTCATCCTCTCCACCATCCCGATTGCGGTGCCGTTGGAATGGAACGTGTTCTTCATTTTCGTTGTCGCGTTCCTGTTCGCCAACTTCCCTGCCGGTGACGGGTTTGGGGTGGGGGACATGAATCCGGTCCTGCTGGCGATCGTGGTGTTCGTCGCCCTCGCGCCGATCGTGCTCGGGGCACTTCGACCGCAGTACGTGTCGTTCCTGGTCGGGATGAAGCAATACGCCGGGAACTGGGCGTCGGGCACGTTCTCGTTCCGTGACAAGTCGATGGAGGACCGGATCAACGAGCGGATCGTGAAGGCCGCCGACAACCAGATCGACCAGCTCGACCCTCTGTTCGGCAACGAGATCTCGGAGATCTTCATCCAGAAAGCGGTCGCGTTCCGCATGATGCACCCCATGGGGCGAATGCACATGTCGGCCTTGATGCGCCACACCGATGGGCTCGACGACCGGATCCAACGCGAGGGCGAGTTCGTCAGCAACGTCCTCACGGGCTGGAACTTCGGCGACGGCCACTGCCTTGACGAGCGCCTGATCGAGGCACTGCAGGAGCGATGCCAGTACGAACCCGGGGACGTGATCGTCGCGTGGACCGAATCGCAGCCGGCCTTCAGCAAGAAGGTGCAGTATCGGGTGATCGACGCCGCGCTCGGCACGGTCGAGAAGGGGTGGTATCACAACGACGATGCCGCCCACGAGCAGCCGTGGTTGCCGAATGGCCCGATCCCGCACACAGTCACGTGGACTCGCCCGGGTTACGTGGCACCCGGGGTGCCTCATCCCGGCAGCGGGGGTCGAGTGTGACATCGGACGCGCACACCCGGTGACTTCGTGAGTTCGGTGACTTCGTGAGTTCGGCGGTCGTCGTCGGCAGCGGGCCCAATGGGCTCGCCGCCGCGGCGCTGCTGGCCCGCGCCGGTCTCGACGTGACCGTACTCGAGGCAAGCGACGTGATCGGCGGTGGAACGCGCAGCTCGGAGATGATCGTCGCTGGATTGGTGCACGACCATTGCTCGGCGTTCCACCCGATGGCCGCAGCGTCACCGTACTTCGCCGGGCTGGACCTGACCGGCGAGGGGCAGCTCACGTGGCTCCAACCGACGGTCGACTGTGCCCATCCGCTCGACGACGGTTCGGTAGGCGTGATGTGTCGGTCGATCGAACGGACCGCCGAACACCTCGGCAGCGACGGTCAGCGCTGGCGTCGAGTGTTCGAGCCGATGGCGTCGCGCTTCGACGACGTGTTCGCCGACGCCTCCCAGCCGGTGCTGCGCGTGCCACGCCATCCGCTGACGTTGGCGAGCTTCGGTGCCCGTGCGCTGATCCCGGCGACCGTCGTGGGCCGGGTGTGGCGGACGGAACAGGCCAAGGCGCTTTGGGCCGGCGTGGCGGCGCACGCATTCACCCGACTCGACCGTCCGATGACCAGCGCTGTCGGGATGATGCTGATCGCCGCGGGGCACGCCCACGGCTGGGTAGTTGCCGAAGGTGGCTCACAGGCCATCGCCGGGGCCCTGGCAACCGACATCGAGCATCACGGCGGCAGGATCGAGACGGGGATACGGGTCACATCGGCCGACGACCTTCCGCCCAGCGACGTGGTGATGCTCGACGTGTCGCCAGCGATCGCCGCCGACATCCTGGGCGACCGGCTTCCGGCCCGTGTTTCCCGTTCCTACCGTCGGTTCCGTCATGGCCCGGGCGCGTTCAAGGTCGATTTCGCGATCGAAGGCGACGTTCCTTGGAGCGCTCCCGCGGCCGGCTACGCCGGCACTGTCCATCTCGGCGGGAGTCTCGACGAGACCGTTGCCAACGAGGAGACCATTCACCGGGGCACGATGCCGGATCGACCGTTCGTGCTCGTCGGCCAGCAGTACCTCGCCGACCCGACCAGGTCGGTCGGCAACGTCCACCCGTTGTGGACGTATGCCCATGTGCCCCACGCGTACGGCGGCGACGCAACGGAGGCGATCATCGCCCAGATCGAGCGATTCGCCCCAGGCTTCCGTGACCGGATCATCGGTTTGGCCGTGCGTTCCGCAACGGAGATGTCGGTCTACAACCCGAACTATGTCGGCGGCGACATCATCGGCGGTGCCTCGTCGCTGACACAGCTCCTTTTCCGACCGCGATTCGCGGTCGACCCGTACTTCACCGGTATCCCGGGCACCTACCTCTGCAGTGCGTCCACCCCGCCCGGAGCGGGTGCGCACGGGATGTGCGGTGCCAACGCCGCCGCTCGCGCGCTGGCACGATTGGGCTCCGACTTCACGCTTGCAAAGTGCTGAGCGACTCGTCGAGAATCGATGTGACCATGTGAGGAAAGGGACCTGCCGATGAACCAAGAGCCTCAAGACGCTGCCCGAGGCGGAGCGGGCCGAGACGGACTCGCGGCGCTCGCCATCGTGCTCCTGGCCGCCGCGCTCATCGCAGTGGTCATCAACAACATCGTCTAGGTGACCGTCAAAGGCGACTGTCCGATCCGCTGCGCGACGCGGCGCGGATTTGGGCGACAATGCAGCCCGGGCCGGGAGCCGCCCGGGCCATACGCTACAAGGAGCACCGATGAACTTCGATGAAAGCGCTCGGACACGCGAGCTGCGCGAACCGCTCGAGGCGTTCATGGACGAGTTCGTGTACCCCAACGAGGCTCGCTACTTTCGCGAGTCGATGGAGTTGGGCCCGTGGGCGGTGTGGCCGGTCGTGGAGGAGCTCAAGCCGCTGGCCCGTCGGGCAGGTCTGTGGAACCTGTTCCTCCCCGACAGCGGTCACGGTGCGGGCCTGACGAACCTGGAGTACGCGCCGCTGTGCGAGGTGATGGGCCGCTCCCACCTTGCGCCGGAGGTGTTCAACTGCGCGGCACCGGACACCGGCAACATGGAGGTACTCGCTCGCTTCGGCACCCCGGAGCAGCAAGCGCAATGGCTGCCGCAGTTGCTGGCGGGGGAAACCCGATCATCGTTCGCGATGACCGAGCCGGCCGTCGCATCGAGCGACGCAACCAACATCGAGAGCTCGATCATCCGCGACGGCGACGAATACGTCATCAACGGCCGCAAGTGGTACACGACCAACGCCACCGATCCCCGCTGCGAGATCATCATCTTCATGGGGAAGTCCGATCCGCACAACCCCGACCGGCACCGCCAGCAATCCATGATCCTGGTCCCGAAGAGCACGCCAGGAGTCGAGGTGATCCGGCCCATGCCCGTGTTCAACTTCTACGGGATGCCCGACCGGGCGTCCGAGGTCCAGTTCACCGACGTTCGGGTTCCGGTCACCAACATCTTGCTGGGCGAGGGCCGGGGTTTCGAGATCGCCCAAGGCCGGCTCGGACCGGGCCGCATCCACCATTGCATGCGGCTGATCGGCCTCGCCGAACGTGCGCTCGAGATGATGTGTCGACGCACCCAGCACCGGGTGGCGTTCGGACGCCCCATCGCCGAACAGGGTGTGACGCTCGAGCGCATCGCCGAAGCACGCATCGCAATTGAGCAAACCCGGCTGCTGACCCTGAAGACGGCTCACCTGATGGACACCGTCGGCAACAAGGAGGCCCGCCGCGAGATCGCAATGATCAAGATCGCTGCGCCGAACATGGCCTGCAAGGTCCTCGATTGGGCAATCCAGGCTTTTGGCGGTGCCGGGACGAGCAACGACTACGGGCTGGCGGCGATGTACGCGACAGCCCGCCTGCTCCGGCTCGCAGATGGCCCCGACGAAGTCCACCGCAACCAGCTCGGCCGACTCGAGCTCCGCCGCCACGCCGACAAAGGCCCGATCGAACCCCACCACATCTACTCCCCCACCTGGCCCGACGACTGAACGAGACGGCCGTCGTCGCCAGGAGCCAGGGAAGCCCGAGTTCGGCGGTTGGTTACGGCCACAGGGCGCAGATTGGAACCGCCCAGATCCGCCGATCAAGTCGCACGACGTTTGGACCGGTGTGAAGGGGATCTGATCCTCGTGCAACGCTCGATCGATGAACCAACGTGACGTCCTGGCTCGTCGTCGACCTCGGAGGCATTGCCGCCCACTATCGACCCGACAGACGCCTCGTTGCGCTCGCCGAAGCCACGGGGCTCTCGCCAAGAACAATCGACCACCGCTTGTTCGGCTCAGGGCTCGACCACGCCGCCGAGATCGGCTCCTTCACGAGAACGTCAATTGCCGGGACGATTGTGAGCAGCCTTGGTCGTCGTCTCGACCAGGAGCAACTCGTCTGGGCATGGAGCAACTGGTGATCACATAGAGGCCCTCTGGAGAATGCACGTTCAGCGCAGCGCGGTACAGGGCGCAACGATCTCTCCGGTGAAGAAGTGCGGACAATCCCTCGAACACCCAACCGCTCAGGCGAACGACGTGGCCACCCGCACCCAAGGGAATCCACAAGAGGTCGACGGCCCCGCCCGTTCCGTGCTCACCGGCAGCGAGGCAGAATCCAATTCTCCATCTCCGGTCACACCCCCCACGCCTCCCACTTCGGTGTCGGACCCATGGCCCAAGTTTGCCGTCACGACCAATGGGACGCAACCGTTTCAGCCCCGTCAGGCGCCAGCCATACCGACCTCCACTTCGACCACGCCACCTTCGAGCTGATGAACCGGAAGGAGTTCCGGCTCACCGGGTCGTGGATGTCCTACAGCGCCCCGTTCCCGGGGCCGGAGTGGACCCTGACGGCCGAGTGCGTGGCCGAC
>JANNHO010000237.1:0-3214 GCA_031404435.1 Acidimicrobiaceae bacterium
CACTCCTCGCTGCATCCGCCCATGCTCGACGGTGAGGTCGCGGTAGGATTCCTGGACGTCGATACACCCGTCCGTCATGCGGGTCGCCGACTGCGACCTCCCTCCCCGAGGAGCTCATCGCCCAGGCGCCGGTGACGCCGCACTGCTTCAACACGCTGAAGAACGAGTACCCGCAACTCGGCGGCAACTACGAAGTCATCCATCACACGCAGCTCCTCGAGGAACTGATCGAGAGCGGTCAGCTCGATGTGAGCCAGGCAACGCTCGAAGAGCGGATCACCTACCACGACAGCTGCTACATGGGCCGCCACAACGACGTGTACCTCGCGCCGCGCAAGGTGGTCGGCTCGATCAAGGGGCTCGACATCGTCGAGATGCCGCGCAACGGCACCAAGGGCATGTGCTGCGGGGCGGGTGGAGCGCGGATGTGGATGGAGGAATCGATCGGCACGAAAGTGAACGACGAGCGTGCCTCCGAGGCGCTGTCCACCGGCGCCACCCGCGTGGCCACCGCCTGCCCGTTCTGCTACATCATGCTCGACGACGGAGTGAAGGCCATGGGCCCACAGCTCGGCATCGCCGACGACACCGTGAAAGTGGCAGACATCGCCATCCACCTGCTCGACGCGATCGAAGCAGGCGAAAGTCGCCTCGCCGTCCAGGACGCACCACTCGCAATTCCGGTTCGGATCTCGACCTCCACGGTCGACACCCTGGTCGCGCCAAACCGGATTGAAGCCGCGTCCACCGACGACGACCTCGGGCTGATCGTCGGGATCGGCCCCGCACTGGAGGCGTTGCTGGCTGAAGCAGGGATCACCTCGTTCGAGGAGCTCGCTGCGCTGAGTCTCGAGCAGCTCCAGGAGATCCTGCCGAACCTGCACGATGGGGCAGCGGCCAAACACGACTTCATTGGCCAAGCCGCGGCATTCGCCGCAGCCAAGGCCGACGGAGTCGACCCGGCCACCATCGCCCGCGGCGGCCAAGCAACCTGACCCGAGGCTGTTGTGCTACCTCGAACGCCACGATGCCGACCTCGGGCGTCCGCCGTAGTCACTGAGCACGAATGACCGCAACCGGAGTACTGCTTCGCTCGATGACGCTGTTTGAAGTTGAACCGATCAACCCCGACGTGATCGCTCCATGGCCACGCGATCCAACGACGAGCAGGTCACCATCACACGCCGTGTCCAGCAACGCCGAGGCAGGTCCGGATTCGACCAGAGTTCCGACGACATCGACGCCGCAGAGTTGACGCGCGAGTTCGACTGCACGGTCCAGCACACACGCCGCGTCAACTCGGGTCAGGTCACGCGCCTGTGACCTGCTGTTCTCAACGAGCATGTAGGGGTACCACCAACCGTGCACAACCACGAGCGGTGCCTGGTGAAGAGCGGCCTCGCCAGATGCCCATTGCACAGCCAGATCCGAGGCAGGCGACCCGTCGACGCCAACGACGATCCGGTCAGGCCTGCCACGACTGACGGCTCCATGCACGACCACCACCGGGCACGGGCTGTGACGGATGACAAGCCGAGGAGTGCTGCCCAACCAGAAGGCAGCTCTGCCCTGATGAGTGCTCGCGCCGAGGACGACCAGATCGTCCGACGTCACACCGTCGAGCAAGGCAAGCAAGGGCGGTCCTGCCGAGGTCACGGTCTTCACCTTGACCGTCGGGTGTGAGCTCACCGCCGAGCCACGTACTTCCTCCAGCCGGATTTCGGTCGCCTCCAGCAGACCGTTGATCGATTCCGCCGAAGCCCAGCCGAAGCCTGCTTCGCCGTCGATTGGAATGTCGTAACAGCAGACGATCCGCATCGGTGCCTGCCGGCACACCGCTTCGTGCGCTGCCCACATCACGGCGTCGGACGAGTGTCCGGTGCCGTCGTACCCAACGATGATCTGTCCGCTCATGGCCACATGGTGCGCTCCGCGGGTCCGGACGAATAGGGCCGGAGGACCCAAATCGGCCTGGGTCCAAAATCCTCTACCGGCCGAGTGAAGCTCTGGCCGATGAGAGTCGGCCGCTGCGACACAGGACGCCAACAACCACGTCGAGGGCTGCACGGTCGGAACCAATGACTCTGGACGCGCTCGCTCGTCCGGACGAACATGAACACATGCTCACTTACCGGTTCGGTTCAAGGGGAAGATCCACCAGGTTCCCGATGATCGTGGGAATCGTGATCGCGCTCGCGGGTTGTGGGGACGACGGCGCCGCTCCGGGTACGTCGGCAACGAACACTCCCGCTGCCGCCACGAGCACGGCCACAACCCCTGCTGTCACGACAACTGTGCCATCGGCCACTGTGCCACCGACGGCAGTGCCTTCGACGCCAGTGCCTTCGACGGCTACTCCGACTGTGCCGCCGAGCGCTGTGCCGACTACCTCGGACCCTGCGGCATCCATCCAGGTGTCCGCATACTTCGTGCGTGACGAGCACGTGGCGCTCGTGCACCGGACAGTTCCTGCCGCTCCGGCAACAACCCGTGCCGCGTTCGAGCAGTTGCTCGCGGGCACCCAAGCGCGGGAGCAGGCGATCGGACTGTCCTCGGCCGTTCCTACAGGCACGTTCCTGAATGGCGCGTCGATCGAGAACGGTGTTGCGACGATCGATCTCTCGTTGTCGTTCGGCGGCGGCGACCTGTCCATGCGGTTGCGACTGGCCCAGGTGGTGTACACCGCCACGCAGTTCGAAACAGTCGAAGCTGTCGTGCTCGAGTTGGACGGCGCACCAGTCGAGGTCTTCGGATCGGAGGGTCTCGTCCTCGATCAGCCGCTGACTCGTGCCGACTTCGAGGACGAGACGCCGGCGATCTTCGTCGATGCTCCGGCCCCATTCGACCCCGTCGGCCCCATCCTCCGGGTCTCCGGCACGTCGAACGTTTTCGAGGCTACGTTCATGGTTCGGGTCGTCGACGCCGGTGGAACGACACGGTACGAGCACTTTCAGATGGCGACATCCGGGACCGGCACGCGGGGCACCTTCGATTTCACGGTGGACGTCACCGGGTCGACGCCGGGCCCAAGCCTGTTGAGATTGTGGGAGCCGTCTTCCATGGACGGCTCGGACACCAACGTGATCGAGATCCCTATTCAGCTCTGAGCCTGATCAGCCTGGCGCGGCGATGCCCCACCCCCATCGGGCCGGGCCTCGGCGGGTGCGCTCGGAGGGAGCGATCAGGCGGTCGGGGGGGGCCGGCGGTGGTGTAC
>JANNHO010000238.1:0-4179 GCA_031404435.1 Acidimicrobiaceae bacterium
ATCGAGCTCTTCGCCCGGGCCGCGCCCGACGTGGTGCTGATTGACATCATGCTGCCGGGCATCGACGGGTTCGAACTGTGCCGCACCCTTCGCCGGCACAGCGACGTGCCGATCGTGATGGTGACAGCACGCAACGACACCCACGACGTGGTCGCCGGGCTCGAAGCTGGGGCCGACGACTACCTCACCAAGCCCTTCGCCCCGAAGGAGCTGTCGGCACGGATCCGTGCCCTGTTGCGCCGCATCCGCCCAATGGTGGCCGGTCACGCCAAGCTGTCGTTCGGCAACCTCGAGATCGTCCCCGAGGAAGGCAAGGTGCTGCGCGACGGTGCCGAACTGCACCTCACCAAGACCGAGTTTCGGTTGTTGTGCGAGCTCGCCCAGAACCCGGGCCGGGTGTTCAGCCGGGAGAGCCTGCTCGACAAGGTGTGGGGCTACGACTACTTCGGTGACGGCAGGCTCGTCGACGTGCACGTCCGGCGGTTACGCACCAAGGTCGAGGCCGACCCGGCAAACCCTCGACACGTCGTCACGGTCCGGGGCCTGGGGTACCGACTGCAGTCGTGAGCGATTCCCGTGTCGATGACCGGCCCGGTGAGCAACCTGATCGGCGCGTTGAGCGCCTGCTGAGCACGGTCACCGCCTTCCGCCTGCCCCGTCCCGGTTTGCGTGCCCGGGTGCTGCTGATGTTCATGCTCGGGGCGCTCCTCCTCGCTGCGTTCTTGGCGGCTGCGGCGTACAGCTTCACCAGGAGCAGCCTGGTCACCCAGCGCGACAGCAGCGCGATCGATGCTGCCACCAGCAACGCCGGCGAGGTGAACCGTTCGTTGATCGCCCAGCCCGCTGATGCCAGCGAGGCCATCGGACGTCTCCGCGAGCGCGGGGTCGAAAACGTGATGATCCTCTACCGGGGCGGATGGACGCCGGACCCGCTGTACGAGCCGGAGCAGATTCCCGAACTGCTTCGCCAGCGCGTGATCGACGAGCAGGTTGCCTCGCGGATGACCACCATCATCGGCAACGTCCCGGTGATCGTGATCGGCATCCCGCTGGCCGGTGAAGGTGGCAGCTACTTCGAGTTCGTCGACCTCGGCGACATCGACACCACACTCAACAGCGTCGCCCTGTCGCTGCTGTTCGCCGCCCTCATCACCACCATGTTCGGTGGTGTGCTCGGCTGGTTCGCCGCGATCCGAGCCGTACGTCCGCTCGGCCAGGCGGCGCGGGCAGCCCGCTTGATCGCCGGAGGCCGGCTCGACACGCGACTGGCACCAACCGAGGATCACGATCTGCAGATCCTGGCCACCTCGTTCAACGACATGGCTGCGGCTCTGCAAGCCAAAGTGGAGCGCGACGCTCGCTTTGCCAGTGATGTGAGCCACGAGTTGCGATCACCGTTGATGACCTTGGCCGCGAGCGTGGAGGTGATGCAGGCGCGCCGGTCGGAGATGCCAGAGCGAGCCCAGACGGCGCTGGATCTGCTCGTCAGCGACGTGTCCCGGTTCCAGGGCCTTGTCGAGGATCTGCTCGAGATCAGCCGCTTCGATGCGGGAGCGATCCGTCTCCATCGCGAGGATCTGCACGTGGCCGAGTTCGTTCGCCAGGCGATCGCAGTGAGCAGCATGCCGGCTACGCCGATCACCGTCACCGAGCGCGGCGAAACGATGGTGATGCAGGGCGACCGGCGCCGCCTCGCGCGGGTGGTGGCCAACCTCATCGACAACGCCCGCTTGCACGGTGGCGGGACCCCGGAGGTGACGGTTTCGGAGGCCGACAACGACGGCGAACCGGTCGGCACGGTGTGGATCACGGTGCAAGACCACGGGACCGGCGTGCCGATCGAGGAACGACAGTTGATCTTCGAGCGCTTCGCCCGGGGTGCAGTTGCCGGTCGGCGTAGCTCCAGCGATGGTGCCGGGCTCGGGCTTGCGCTCGTGGAGGAGCACGTTCGCCTACACGGCGGGCGAGTGTGGGTCGACGATCGTCGCGACGGTGAGTCGGGCGCACGGTTCGTGCTCGAGCTCCCCGCCGAGGAGGTTGGATGAAAGCCTTCTTGCTCGCGTTCGTCGCGATCGTCGCGACGCTGGCGGTGTCGTGTTCGGTGACCGGCGACGAAACACCTCGCGACATCGAATCCAACGCGATCGACGTCGAGGCCGACCCGGCCGGCGCGGAACTGCGCGCCGTCGGTGCCGACCGGATCTATCTGTTGGTCGATCTGCCGGGGCTGCCGACGCGGATCGAGCCGGTGCACCGAGAGGTCGGCGGAGACCTCACCAGACTCACCGCCGCCCTCGTCGCTGGACCCACCAGCAGCGAGTTCATCGAGCAGTACCGCAGCGCCATTCCGACCACGCTTGTGGTGAACAGCGTGAGTCGGATCGGTGCCCGCGTGGTCGTCGATCTGAGCGGCGAGATCCAGTCACTGTCGAGCGATCTGCTGGTGTTGGCGCTGGCCCAGATCGTGTACACGGTGTCGGACATCGCCGGGGTGACCGCAGTGGTGATCACCCTCGACGGTCAAGGAGTGCGATGGCCGACAAGTACCGGCGAATTCAGCGACGAAGCACTGTCGGTGTTCGACTTCCCCAATCTGGAAGTCACCCGCCAACCTGCATACCCATCGATCCCGTCCATTTGAGTCGCGCCCATCTGAGTCGCGACCCGTATCAGCCGAAGAACACCGAGGCGATGTCTCGGTACAGGTGCAGATCGACCGGGCGGGTCTGACCGACCGTCTCCGACAGTGGGACCATCACGATGTGATCACCGCGCAGCGCCGTCATGTTTCCCCACTGCTGCTGGTGCACGGCGTCGATCGCTTCGACGCCGTAGCGGGTGGCGAGCACGCGATCGAACGCGGTTGGGGTGCCGCCGCGCTGGATGTAGCCGAGCAGCACCACCCGCGACTCGAACCCGGTCCGTTCCTCGATCGAGTGGGCAATCGTTTCGGTGATGCCGCCGAGGCGGACATGACCGAAGTTGTCGTAGATCTTGTCCGGCGACGGCAGCGTTCCCGGGATCGGCTCGGCGCCTTCGGCGACCACGACGATCGATGCATAGCGACCGCGGTCGTGGCGCTGCTTCAAGATCGCGCACACTTCGTCGATGTCGAATGGCTGCTCGGGGATCAAGATGACGGTGGCCCCGCCGGCGATGCCGGCATGGGTGGCAATCCACCCGGCGTGACGACCCATCACCTCGACCACCATCACCCGGTCGTGGCTTTCGGCGGTGGTGTGCAGCCGGTCGATCGCATCGGTGGCGATCTGCACTGCGGTGGTGAACCCAAACGTGAGGTCGGTGCCGACGACGTCGTTGTCTATCGTCTTCGGCACGCCGATAATCGGCAAGCCGTAGTCAGCGTGCATCTGGCAGGCCACGCTCAACGACCCATTCCCACCGATCACCACCAGGGCATCGAGCCCCATCTCGGTGAACGCATCGACCACCAGTTGCGGACCGTCCGGTCGGTCGTAGGGACTACCCCGCCGGGTGCCGAGGAGTGTGCCACCGCGGGGCAGCATGCCGCGCAGCGAGGCCACATGCAACGGCATCGTCCGGCGGTCCATCACCCCGTCCCACGCATCGAGGAAGCCGATCACCTCATCGCCGTACATCTGCTCGCCCTTGCGAACGATCGCCCGGATCACCGCATTCAAACCAGGGCAGTCGCCGCCCCCTGTCAAGATCCCGACACGCATGTTGCCCGAGGATACGGGCAAACTGCCGTGACGACGAGCGCTCCCGCCGCTGGCGGTACGCTGCGGTAACGTCCGTGGCCATGTCGGACCAAGTGTGTGTGATCGCGATCGATGCCGGAACGACTGGAGTTCGTAGCCGGGCCGTGTTCACCGACAGCCCCTCGGTCTCGTCATATCGCGAGTTCACTCAGCATTTCCCGGCACCGGGCTGGGTCGAACACGATGCCGAGGAGATCTGGACGTGTGTCCGCGAGACCCTCCTTGACGTCGTTGCTCAGACGACCTCGGCTGATGCGCGGGTTGCCACAATCGGGATCACCAACCAGCGCGAGACAGTCGTTGCCTGGAGTCGTTCCACCGGCCGCCCATACGGCAACGCGATCGTGTGGCAGGACCGGCGCACCGCCGCCCGCTGCGACGAACTCACCGCCGACGGGGCGTTGCCGATGGTTCGCGCGCGAACCGGGCTGGTGCT
>JANNHO010000239.1:0-19942 GCA_031404435.1 Acidimicrobiaceae bacterium
GCCTGCCACGCGAGTGCGAGTAGGCGGGTGTGGGCAGACGATCGAGGGCGACGGCCCCACAACAGGAGGCGTGCGACGCAGATGTGGGTCCCGATCACGATCTTCGCGGCGATCTTCCAGACCGCCCGCACCGCACTGCAGCAGCGGTTGCGCGCGCTGCTGTCGGCCAGCGGTGCTGGCTTTGTCCGCTACCTGTACGGGGCACCGATCGCGATCACCGCCATCGTCACCGTCGCGATCGTCGGAGAGCCGCTGCCGGGGCCGCCATGGCGGTTCTGGCCGATCATTGCTGGGGCCGGCCTGGCCCAGATCGTCGGCACGATCTTGATGATCCGCGCGTTTGACGTCCGCAACTACGCAATCGGCACGGTGTACACGAAGACCGAAGTGGTCCAGGTGGCGGTGTTTTCGCTGGTCTTTCTCGGCGAACCGCTCCGTCCGCTCGGGTGGGTCGCCGCTCTGGTGTGCTTCGCAGGCGTGGTCGTCCTGGCCGGCGGCCGACGCGTGCTGCGAGTGCGCGACCGGGCTGCGATGCTTGGCGTAGCAGCCGGCGGTCTGTTTGCACTCGCTTCAGTCGGCATCCGCGCCGCGTCCGTGTCGCTCGGCGACGCGCCGGTGGTGACCCGGGCGCTGCTCACGCTTGCGGTGATGAACTCGATGCAGGTGGTGATGCACGGCGGCTACCTCGTCGCCCGCGAGCCGGCGCAGTTGGGCCTGGCCGTGCGGCACTGGCGTTCGAGCGCATGGGTCGGTGTGCTCAGCGTGTGCGGCTCGGCGTGCTGGACGCTCGCGTTCACCCTGGAAAACGCCGCCCGCGTGCGCACGTTCGGTCAGGTCGAAATCGTCTTGACGTTCCTGGTTGCCCGGCTGTGGCTCGACGAACGCCACGGCCGAAATGAGTATCTGGCCAGTGCGTTGGTGCTCGCCGGCGTGATCGGCGTGCTCGCCGCGGGCTGAGCGGGCGGACGTCGGTTTGAGGCTCAGCCCTGGCTCGAGTCGAGGTCTCGGGTGTGCGTCGGCTCATACGCGGGTATCAGCGAGCCGTGACCCACGCCGATACGATCACCTCAGTGCTCGAACAACAGGATCGGGCAACACCGTCGTACGAATTCGTCGTCGTGGCCAACCGGCTTCCCATGGAACGGATCGACGGGGGTTGGCGTGAAAGCCCGGGAGGTTTGGTTCGCGCCCTGACCGGGTTGTTGAGCGAACGCCACGGCGCATGGGTCGGCTGGACGGGTGTTGCCGACGACCCGGCCGAGCCGTTCAGCCACGACGGGTTCGAACTGGAGCCGGTCGCGCTCGATGCCGAGCAGATCAGCGGGTACTACGAGGGCGTGTCCAACGCTGCCATCTGGCCGTTGTACCACGACGCAATCCGCCCCTCCACCTACGACGCCGAAGCGTGGGCGAACTACTGCACCGTGAACGAACTGTTCGCTCAGCGTGCAGCTGCTGTCGCCGCGCCCGGCGCCACCGTCTGGGTTCATGACTACCAACTCCAGCTTGTACCGGCGATGCTGCGCAAGCTGCGCCCCGACGTGCGCATCGGTTTCTTCCTCCACATTCCGTTTCCGCCGCAGGAACTGTTCATGCGGTTGCCATGGCGCGAGGAGATCATCGAGGGATTGCTCGGGGCCGACGTGATCGGGTTCCAGCGAAGCGTCGCGGCCGAGAACTTCGTGGGGCTCGCGGCGCGCCTGCTCGATCTGGCCACCGAGGGCACCGACATCATCGCCGGCGATGGGCGAACCGTCCACGCAGAGGCATTTCCGATCTCGATCGACGTCGCCGACTTCGAACGCCTCAGCGCTGCCGACGAAACGCTGCGGACGGCAGCCGACATCCGTGGCCGCCTCGGCCACCCCGACGTGGTGCTGCTGGGCGTCGACCGTCTCGACTACACCAAGGGGATCGAGGAACGGCTGGTGGCGTTCCGTTCGCTGCTCACCGCGCGGCGCCATGCCGGCAAGGTGCGGCGACCCCCGGTGGTGCTGATCCAGGTGGCCGTTCCAAGTCGGGAGACCGTTGGCGAATACCAGGATCAGCGTGTGCGGGTGGAGCAATTGGTCGGCGCGATCAACGGCGAGTTCGCCACCCTCGGCCATCCGGCGGTGCACTACCTGCACCAGGGGTTGCCACTCGAAGAATTGGTGTCGCTGTACCGAGCCGCCGACGTGATGGTTGTCACCCCGCTGCGCGACGGGATGAACTTGGTGGCCAAGGAGTTCGTCGCGGTACGCCGCGACGAAGACGGTGTGCTCGTGCTCAGCGAGTTCGCCGGTGCGGTGGATGAGCTCGGCGAGGCGGTGGTGGTCAACCCCCACGACCCCGACGCGCTCGTCGCCGCCCTCGCCACGGCGATCGACATGGAACCCGAGGAACGCACCCGCAGGATGCGCGCGCTACGCGCAGTCCTTGTCGCCAACGACGTGCATGCGTGGGCCGATTCGTTCCTCGCTCGGCTCGACGGGCGCAACCGCTGATGGCCGATGCAGGCCCGGTTCCCGCGCCTGAACGAATCCGGTTCGACGACCCGGCTCAGGTGGCCAGGGCGATCGCCGATCTGCCGCGGCCGTTGCTGCTCGGCACCGATGTCGATGGCACCCTGTCAGTGTTGGCGGCGACCCCCGGTCAGGCGCATCTCGTCGACGGCGCAGATCACGCGCTCGAGCGCTTGCAGGAGTGCGGGGTCGACGTGGCAGTCGTGTCAGGGAGGACCGTTGCCGAACTCGTGCACCACTTCGGGATGCCGGCTGACGCGCACATGATCGGTTCGCACGGGGCGGAGGCCGACAACACGATGCCGCGAACGGATGCAGAGTCGTTGCTTTTGCAACGAGTTGACGAGGTGCTCATGGCGATCGCAGTCGAGCATCCGGGCGCACTGGTGGAACGCAAGCCGTTCGCCTCGGCGCTGCACGTACGCCAATGCGAACCGGCGGTGGGAGACCGGGCGCTGCGCTCGGTCGAGCCGGCCCTGGCCGAGCTCAGCGGCGTTCGGGTTCTTCCCGGCGATCGCGTGCAGGAAGTGATGGTGCGCTACACCACCAAGGCCACGGCGTTGGCCGATCTGTGCCGGCGTCTCCGGCCGCGCGCGGTGGTGTTTCTCGGTGACGACGTGTCCGACGAGCACGTGTTCGCGGCAATGGCTGGAGGGCCGGCCGAGATTGGCATGGCCGCTGATGCATGCACACTCGGGGTGCGGATCGGTGTTGCGCCGACCGCTGCGTCTCACCGCTTGGCGTCACCTCACGATGTGGTTGCGATGCTCGTCGATCTGGCCGAGCTGATCTGTGCCGCACCGGGGGAACCTGGCAACGACTGATCCAGTGGCGCAAGCGCTTCGGTCAGGTCGCCTTCGTGGCTGCTGCTTTCTTTGTCGGTGCTTTCTTGGCGGCTGCTGGCTTTACCGCAACCTTCTTGGCGGGCGTGGTCCGCTTTGCCGCAGCCTTCTTGGTGGCGGTGGCTTTGCGTGCCGCAGGTCCGCCCTTTTCGATGATCGCCTCACGACGGATCGCGAGCAGTTCGTAGGCGCGCTCGGGCAGCATCGCGTCGAGCCGGTCGCCCTTGCTGAGCGAGGCGTTCGTCTCGCCGTCGGTCACGTACACACCGAACTTGCCGTCCTTGGCGACCACCGGTCGGCTGCTCACCGGGTCCGTGCCGAACTCACGCAGCGGACCCTTGGCCGACAGGTTTGCTCCGCCACCACGTCGGAACACCTTCGGTTGCGAGAAGATCAGCAGTGCCTGCTCCAACGTGATCTGCAGTAACTGGTCCTCGTTGTCGATGTTGCGGTAGTCCTTGTCCTTTTGCACGTACGGCCCATAGCGACCGTTGTTGGCCAGGATCGCGATGCCATCAGTCGGGTCGACTCCGAGGGTGCGCGGGAGCTGCAGCAACGCCTCGGCCTCGTCGACGGTGATCTTTTCCAACACCATTGTCTTGAACAGGCTGGCCATCTTCGGCTTGGGCAGGCCGGGTGGCGGCGCATCGGCGGTACCCCACTGCACGTACGGCCCGAAGCGGCCGCTTTTGGCGAACACCGGGAGCCCGTCGAGCTGTCCGATCGGCTCGTCGCTCTTGGGTGCAGCGAGCAGTGTGAGCGCAACCTCCACGGTGAGCTCGTCGGGGGTCAGGTCCTCGGGCACGCTGGCGGTGTCCTCGCCGCGCTTCACGTACGGGCCGTACTTGCCGGGCTTGACGACGATCTCGTTGCCGTCGGGGTCGAGCCCGATCGGGAACGTGTTGATCTCGGCCGCGTCGATCTCGTCGAGGTTCTCGGCAACCAACCGCTTCAGCCCGGGAAGCCCGGTGCCACTGGCATCGCCGAAGTAGAAGTGCTGCAACCAGTCCTGCTTCTGACGTTCGTTACGCGCGATGGAGTCGAGGTCCTCTTCGATCCGGGCAGTGAACTCATAATCGACGAGGTTGTCGAAGTGCTTCTCCATCAACCCGACTACGGCAAACGCTGTCCATGTGGGCACCAGCGCCTGCCCCTTCTTCCACACATAGCCGCGGTCTTGCACGGTCTGGATGATCGACGCCCAGGTGGACGGGCGGCCGATGCCCAGCTCCTCGAGTCGCTTGACCAACGACGCCTCGGTGTAGCGGGCCGGGGCGCTGGTGGTGTGGCCGTTCGGAGTGAGCGATTGAACGGCGACGGGGGCACCAACCGTGAGTGGTGGCAGAAGCGCCTCGCGGTCATCACTGGTGGTGTCATCGCTGTCGTCAACCGATTCGACGTACACCTGGCGGTAACCGGGGAACGTGATCGTGGTGCCGCTGGCAGCGAACTCTGCATTGGTGCCGTTGGCGCTGCCGGGCGCCGGCGCCGCATGGGCTCCCAGGCGCACACTGACCGTGGTTCCCGCGGCGTCGGCCATCTGCGAGGCCAACGTTCGCTGCCAGATCATCCGGTACATCGACAGTTCCTGGCCGTTGAGCTCGCCGGCCAGCGCATCGGGTGAGCGCAGCGGGATGCTCGGGCGGATCGCCTCGTGGGCCTCCTGCGCGTTCTTGATCTTGCTGGAGTACTGCTTCGGGCCCTTCGACAGGAACTGTGCCCCGTAGGTCTTGCCCACCTCGGAGCGCACCGCGGCAAGGGCCTCGGCGCTGAGCACGACGTTGTCGGTACGCATGTAGGTGATGTAGCCACGCTCGTACAGGCCCTGCGCGACACGCATGACCTGCGCGGCGCTGAGGCGCAACTTGCGCCCGCCTTCTTGCTGCAAGGTGGAGGTCATGAACGGCGCCTTGGGCGTGCTCCGGTACGGCCGTTCCTCGACCGAGCGAACCGTGAATGGCGCGTTCGACAGTCCATCGGCGAGGAGTCGCGCGCGGGTTTCGTCAACTACCAACACGCTGTTCCGGGCAACGCCGCTGCTACTGAAGTCCTTGCCGGTGGCCACCTTCGACCCGTCGACGGCAACGAGCGTGGCGGTGAAGCTGGGCGAGGTTCCGGTGAGCAGCTCGATGTCCCAGTAGCCGGCCGAGACGAACGCAATTCGTTCGCGTTCGCGCTCCACGATCAGGCGTACCGACGGGCTTTGCACGCGCCCAGCTGACAGGCCGCGGTTCACCCGTCGCCAGAGCACCGGCGAGACCTCGTAGCCATACAGGCGGTCGAGCAGCCGACGGGTCTCGGCGGCGTCGACGAGGCCGTAGTCGATGCTGCGCGGGTTGTTCACCGCATGGTCGATCGCGCCCTTGGTGATCTCGTGGAACACCATCCGTTTCACCGGGATGCGCGGTTTCAAGTACTCGAGCAAGTGCCAGCTGATCGCCTCACCCTCGCGGTCCTCGTCGGTCGCGAGGTAGAGCTCGCTGGCATCCTTCATCGCTGCGCGCAGGTCCTTGATGACGGATTTTCCGCGCTCGGTCAGCTCGTAGGTGGGCTTGAAGCCGTTGTCCACATCGATCGACAATCCCTTGCTCGGCAGGTCGGCGACGTGGCCGACCGAGGCGCGCACGTCGAACGCCGCCCCCAGGAACTTGGAGATGGTCTTGGCCTTGGCGGGCGATTCGACGATGACGAGCGGGCGTGACATTGCGTGTATCGCTACGGCATTACCGCTGCTGTTGTCAAGCCGCCCCGAACTTTGTCGGTCTCGACGGCCTGAGCATGTCGAGACCGACGACGCTCGAATCCGCTCATACCAGCTCGCGATCACGCTCGACCGCAGAACCGGTTTCGGCTGCGGTGGCATCGAGGCTGTGGCCATCGACGTCGATCCTGGGAAGGATCCGGTCGAGCCAATCGGGGATCCACCAGTTGCGGTTGCCGAGCAGTTCCATGGTCGCGGGCACCAGCACCATCCGCACGACGGTCGCGTCGACGAAGACAGCGACGGCCATGCCGAGGCCGAACAACTTGAGTTGGCGGTTGTCGCCGAGCGCGAACGCACCGAACACACACACCATGATCATCGCCGCGGCGGTGATCACCCGAGCGGTCGCTGCGAGGCCGTCAGCCACAGCGCCGGCATTATCGCCGGTGCGGTCGAACTCCTCTTTCATTCGCGACAACAAGAACACCTCGTAGTCCATCGACAGCCCGAACACGATGGCAAACAGCATCATCGGTGCCCACGCCTCGACGGGACCCGGCTTGCCGAGACCGAGCACACCCGCGCCCCAGCCCCACTGGAACATCGCGACCACCACGCCGTACGCGGCGCCCACCGACAGCAGGTTCATCACGACCGCCTTCAGCGGGACGAGCAGGCTGCGGAAAACCGCCATCAACAGAACGAACGACAGCACCAGCACCGAACCGATCAGCAGCGGGAGCCGGTCGCCGAGATAGGAGGAGAAATCGATCGTGCCGGCCGTGAAGCCGCCGACCTTCACATCGATCCCCGTGGCGGGCAGGGTGACCTCGCGGAGCCGCTCGACCAACGCTGTCGTCGCCGCGTCCTGCGGGCTCGTTGTGGGGAACACCTGCCACGACCAGATGCCGGGGGCAATCTCGCCGCCGCCTGTCGTGAATGCGACGCCCGGCGCACCATCCAGTACCGCAGTGACGGTGGATGCCACTGCCCCTGCGTTCGGATCGGTGCTGACAAGGACGAGCGGACCGCTACTGCCTGGGCCGAAGCCCGTGGCCAACATCTCGTAGGCGCGCCGTGCGGTTTGCTCCTCTTTCAGGTTGCCGGTGTCGCTGAATCCGAGCCGGATGGAGAAGAGCGGCAGCGACAGCACCACCAGCACGGCGGCGCCACCGACGAAAGCCGGCCACGGGCGACGTTGGATGAACCGGCTCCACCGGTACCAGAACTGCTCGTCGCGGGGACGTTCGTGGCGGCGCGGGATAGGGGTCCGCAGCGGTACACCGACGCCCAGGATGCTCACCAGCATCACGACCGCGGCAAGGCCGAGAGCGATGAGCAGGGCCATGCCCACCGCCAGTCCGGTGAAGATCCCCACCAGCATCAACGTCACGAACAGCGACACCGAGATCGCCGCAGCACGGGAGGTGTTGTCGATCCGCCGACCGGCAAAGCCAAGGAGCGCCGGCAGCAGCGTGATCGCCGCCACCATCATTACCAGCACACCGCTGGCCGCGGCGATGGCCAGGCCGCGGACGAACTCGATCCCGATCGCGAACAGCCCGAGCAGCGAGATCATCACCGTGATCCCGGCGAAGATCACGGCTCGGCCGGCGCTGTCGACGGCCTCGACGGTGGAGTCCTCCGGCCCGAACCCCTCGGCCAGGTTCTCGCGGTAGCGGGTGACGATGAACAGCGCATAGTCGATGCCCACGCCGAGACCGATCATCGCCGTCATCTGCGACGAGAAGTCGGGCATCCCGAGCACGTTCGAGGTCAGCCCGACAATGCTGATTCCCACCCCGAGACCGAACAGTGCGGTGCCGATCGGGAGACCCATCCCCAGTACCGAACCGAACGCGATCAGCAAGATGACGATCGCCGCCAGGACGCCGAGCAACTCGCTCTCGGGGAACTCGAACAGGGCGAACAATGATCCGCCGTACTCGATGGTGAGACCATCGACGTTGATGTCGGCGGCGAGCGCCGTGATCTCATCGGCGAGAGCTGCGTAGTCGCTTTGCTCGCGGTCGGTGAAAGAGATCTGAGCGAATGAAATCGGTTCGGTCCGGCTGTTGAACGGTCGACCGTCTGGCGAGTACGGGCTGATCACGTTGACGCCATCGAGCTTGTCGACCGAAGCGAACAGCGGTTCCATCGCTTCCTGCACTGCCGGATCGTCGGTTCCCTGCGGCGCGGTGAACACGATCTGGGCTTTGTCGCCGGCGTCCTCGTCGCTGCCGACTGCTTTCAGTGTTTCGCTCACCTCCAGCGATTCGGTGTCGGGAAGGTCGAAGCCGCTGCGGTAGTCGGAACCCGCCGATCCGGCCGCCGCACTCAACCCGACCAGCAGCGGAAGCCAGATTGCGAAAACCATGATCCAGCGGCGGCGGAAGCTCCATCGGGCAAGGCGTGCAAGCATGTCGAGCGGTGTCGCTTTCTGTTCGGCAGGGGCACACACGAACGGTGACAGCCAAGTACAAGCTACCGTTGGCGGTATCGCGAACCCGGCCAAGCTTCCCCTGTCCGAGTGCGTTGGCGGCGACATTCGCCTCGGCTGGTCCGCCGAGTTCGAGCGTTCCTGGCGCACCGCCGGTGTCGACCGGCGAAGCGGCCGTGTTGTTCGTCTCGACCGCGGGTGGAGCTCGGTGGCCTACGCGGCTGATCAGGCGTCGGTGCGTTGCCGCAACATCGGCGCTGATGTCGCCGTCGGTGATTGGGTGGTGGTGAGTGACGACGGCGAACGGGTCGAACTGATCGTCGATCGCAAGAGCGCGTTCACGCGGCGAGCATCCTTCGAGGGTAACCGCGCCGTTGCCCACACCATCGCCGCGAACATCGACATCGTCGTGCTGGTCCATCAGCTCACCTCGCCACCGAATCAACGGCGGCTGGAACGCGAGCTCGTGCTCGCGTTCGACAGCGGGGCGTCACCGGTGATCGTGATGACCAAGCGCGATGTGGTGCCCGATGCTGATGCTTCGATCGCTGCGCTCGAAGCGGTCGCGGTCGGGGTGCCGGTGATGTGCGCCAGCGGGATCAGCGGCGAGGGCGTGGAGCAGCTGCGCGCGCTCGTGCAGCCGACGGCGTCGTCGCGGGGCGCCACGATGGCGTTGCTCGGGGCGAGCGGGGTTGGCAAGAGCACGTTGATCAACGCGCTGGTCGGCAACGTCGCGCTGCGTACCAGTGAGGTTCGCGAGGGTGACCAACGCGGGCGTCACACCACGACGGCGGTCGAGCTCGTCGCGTTGCCATCCTCCAGCGACGGTGAGCGCGGGTGGCTGATCGACACTCCCGGCGTGCGAGCGGTGAGCCTGTGGAGCAGCGGCACCGGAATCGAGCGGGCCTTTGCCGACGTGTTTGACCTTGCCGACCATTGCCGGTTCCGAGACTGCAAACACGACGACGAACCCAGCTGCGCGGTGAAGGCCGCGATTGCCGCCGGCACAATGGATCCCCGCCGTCTCGACGCGATGGCCCGGTTGGTTGCCGAGGAACTCGCGCTCGAGGAAGAACAGCGCGCCCACGCCAAAGCCGGTGACCGCCGGGGGATGCGCAAACCACGACCCCGCTGACAAGACCAGGCGTGATTGGAAGGCGGACGCGAGGGCGAGGGTAGGTTGCGGCGATGGACTTCGCCTTCACCGATCGTTGTAACGACTACCGCACCAAGCTGCTGGCGTTCATGGACGAGTGCATCTACCCGAACGAGGCGCGCTACGAAGAGCAGCTCGTCGAGGCCCGCAACCCACACCATCAGCCCGCGATCATGGAGGAGCTCAAGGCCGAGGCGAAGACCCGCGGCCTGTGGAACCTGTTCCAGCCGCACAAGGAGTGGGGGCCGGGACTCTCGAATGCCGAGTACGCCCCGCTTGCCGAGATCCTTGGGCGCAGCCCGATCGCCAGCGAGGCATGCAACTGCTCGGCGCCCGACACCGGCAACATGGAGGTGCTCACCATGTTCGGCACCCCCGAGCAGCAAGACGCGTGGTTGCGACCTCTGCTCGAGGGCGAGATCCGCTCGGCATTCGCGATGACCGAGCCCGACGTCGCCTCCTCCGACGCCACCAACGTGTCGCTGAGCATTCAGCGCGATGGCGATCACTACGTGCTGAACGGTCGGAAGTGGTGGATCTCGGGGGCGATGCACCCGAACTGCCAGATCTTCATCGTGATGGGCAAAACCGATCCGGCTGCGTCACCGCACCGGCAGCAGAGCCAAATCTTGGTGCCGATGGGTACGCCCGGGCTCACCGTGGTGCGTGCGCTTCCGGTGTTCGGATACCTGGACCAGGAAGGCCATGTCGAGCTGCGCTTCGACAACGTGCGTGTGCCGGCTTCCAACATGATCGCCAATGAGGGTGACGGATTCGCGATCAGTCAGGCCCGGCTCGGGCCCGGGCGCATCCATCACTGCATGCGCTCGATCGGTACCGCCGAACGGGCGCTCGAACTGTTGTGCAACCGGGCGCTGTCGCGGACCACGTTCGGCAAACGAGTGGCCGAGCGGGCCAACATCATGGACTGGATCGCCGAGGCCCGGATCGACTTGGAGATGGTGCGCCTGCTCACGCTGAAGACGGCGTGGATGATGGACACCGTTGGCAACAAATCGGCAGCGGTGGAGATCAGCGCGATCAAGGTGGCTGCGCCGAACACCGCGCTGCGGATCATCGACCGGGCGATGCAGGTGCACGGTGCCGGGGGTATGTGCGACGACTTCCCGCTCGCACGGATGTACGCCGGCCAGCGGGCATTGCGCCTGGCCGACGGCCCCGACGAAGTGCACAAGATGACCATCGCCCGCCGCGAGCTGCGCAAACACGACCCCAACTTCCGCCCCTAACGAACCCGCGCGGGCTCCGGCCGCCCGCGGGTGAGGGCGGGTCAGGGTGCGAGGCGGGAGCGGACTTCGATCGCCCGCGTGAGGCCCGACCGCTCGAAGCGACCGAGAAGGCGCGCATCGGTGCACACCAACACGACGTCGCCACCATGGTCGCGGGCGCGGCCGGCCGCCCCGAGCAGCACCCCCAGCCCCGCATCATCGAGCACCGTCACGCCGTCGAGATCGATCGCCACGATTGAGCCGACGTGGTCAGAGATGAGCCGGAGGATCGCATCGCGAAACTGTGGGATCGACGCGAGGTCGAGTTCGCCGACGAGTTCGAGCAACGGCAGCGAGCCGACGATGGCCGAGCGGCACAGCAGATCCATGAGGACTCGACTGTACCCGGGTTGAGTTCATGGAGGCTCGCGCATCATCGACGCTGTGGCGACGATCGTGACGTCGGGGATCAGCATGCCAATCAAGGGAACGTCAGTGCGCGAGCGGAGGGTCACGCTCGCTGTGACGATCCGAGCAGTCGCACTGATCGATACCGATGCTGCCGGCGCGCTTCGGTGCGCTGCGGCTGAGCCGGCCGCAGCAGGTGAGGCCGAGACAGCGGCGGCTCTGGCTGCTTCGCGCGTGGCGTGGTGGGCGAGGAGGAAGTCGCCGACCACCACGCCGACCTGCACGACCACGAGCAACATCAGACACACCAGCGGCGTGCAGAGGGCAAGCTCCACCGTCGCCTGACCGTGATCCGGCGACCGCTGCCACCGGCTCGCAGGCCGCCGACTTGCAAGCCGTCGATGTGCAGGCCGTCGTTGTCCGACTCCGACTCCGTGTCCGTGCGCCGGTCCGCCGGCCGGGTCCTTCAGCGGCCGTGCTGCGGGGAGTAATCGGCGGGTGGGCGCAGTGTCGGGTAGCGCCTCAGATCCGGCCGATGACGCCATCGATCACCCGGTCGAACAGGCGCCCGATGCGGCCGGCACCTCCGCCGGCGGTCGCCCAGGTGATGACGAGCAGGGCCACCGCTGATGCACCGAGCATCACCAGCGCGTATTCCGTGGTTGCCTGGCCGGCCTCGCGCTCGACACCGTCGGCTGCGTCGCCGGGGTCCCGACTTGGGTCGTCGGCGAGGCAGAGGTACCAGGCGTGGAGATAGGTAAAGGCACGGGTCATGATGAGCTCCGATCAATGAGGTCCCGCCCGCAGGCATTGCCCGGGCGAAGAGGTAGAACGAATGGTGCAGCGGGGGAGCCCGCGATGGAGTCGCTCGGCTTCAGCCGTGGAGCGACGACACGGCCCCGACGACGAGTGGAACGACCGCGACCAAGACGAACGATGGCAGCGTGCACACGACCAACGGGAAGCTGAGCCGCACGGGGAGTTCGCGCGCAGAACTCTCGGCATGGCGACGGCGATGTTCACGCGCGTCGAGCGCGAGCCGCTCGACCATAGGAGCGAGCGGGAGGCCAGTACGGCTTGACACCCGGATGGTGTCGACGAGGGTGAGAGCCCGCGAGCCCAGCCGTTCGACCAATACCTCGAGTGCTTCGCCGACAACCTGGCGACGATCGATCCGTCGACAGGTTTCGTCGAATGCGTCGCTGATGACCGGGTTGGTGTGGTCGACGAGAGACCGCATCGCCTCGACCGGGGATGCACCCGATTGCACAGCCAGCACGAACAACTCGAGCGCGTCGGGGTACGCACGGTCGAGTGCGCGCAGCCTCCGTCGCGCTGTGCGCCCGGTGATGAAGTGCCGTCGTTCCGTGTCGGATCGCCGAGCCGACAAGGCCCGTCGCGCTCCACCGGTCGGTCGAGCTGGATGCGCGGGTTGAGCTGATCGCGGCGGGGCGAGATCGGTACCGATGCGGCCGAACACCAAGGCACACCACGCTGCGACCAGGCCGAGTATCAGGCCCGACGTGACCGTCGACAGGGTGACTGTCGCGGGGGCGTTCACGTGGGCTCCCCGCGGACGATGCGACGCATCCATTGCCAACCGGTGGCGTTGAGGACCGCGCCGAATCCGGCGCACACCGCTGTCAGCGGAACCGTGCCATACGCCAACCGCACCTGCGAACTGGTCAGGACGCACCACAACGCGAACGCAATCGGAAGCCACGTCAGCACCCGCGCGCTGAGGCGTGCTTGCGCCGCTTGTGCGTGGCGCTCGGCGGCCCATGCGCGCCGCTCGCGCATGATGTTCGCCGCGTGCTCGACGACGTCTGCTCCGTGCGCCCCCGATCGATGGGCGAGGCCGCACGCGTGAACCGCCAGCGCTTCGTCGGGTGTGCGCACGTCGGCGGCTGCGAGCGCCTCGCCCAGCGGAAGCCCTCGGTTCAGCGCGAGGGCAACGGACGCGAGCACAGATTGTCTGCTGGTCAGCGCATGATCGACAGCGGCCGGGAAGCTCGATCCGGTTCGGACGTCTCGACCGATGTCGTCGAGTACCTCGATCAGGCCTCCAGCGCGATCCGGCGCCGTGGAGCGGCCAGGGGGTGCCGCGGCAACGGGCAACCGTGCCCCGGTCGGAGCGAAAGCGACACCGAAAGCCAACGCCACCACCCCAGCGATTCCGTACGCGGCGGACGAGGCGTTTGCCGCCATTTCGGCCATTCCGGTGATCCCAGTGATTCCGGCGGTGGAGATCATTGGCGTCCGCGTTGCAAGGTGCCGACGATCGTGTCGGCGATCACTAACGACCGCACACGCTCGGACGAGCCGGGTTCGCCCACTTCGCTCACTTCCGTGATCGAGCGGCCGCCGTCGGCTCGGCGCACCACATGGACAACCACGTCGACCGACCTGCAGACATGATCGTGTGCACTGCGCTCGGTCCACCCGAACCCTGACTGCGCGACCAAGGACTCCAGCCGCAGGATCGCATCAGCCGGCGAGTTGGCATGAATGGTGGACATCGAGCCGTCGTGACCGGTGTTGAGGGCCTGGACCAACTCGCCCGCTTCGGCACCGCGAACCTCGCCCATCACGATCCGGTCAGGACGCAGCCGCAGCGCGGCGCGCAACAGCGTGTCCATCGAAACTGCACCGATGCCGTCGGCTGTCGCCGGTCGGGTTTCGAGCCGCAGTACATGAGAAGCGCGCAGATGCAGTTCGGCGGTGTCTTCGAGCGTGACCACTCGCTCGTGCGCTGGGATGCGCTCGGCGATCACGTTGAGCAGCGACGTTTTGCCGGATGAAGTGGCTCCGCTGACCAGGACGTTGCAGCGCTGGGCGATGACCTCGTCGATCAGTTCGCAGACCGGCGGTGCCGCAAAGCAGTCGAGGGTCAGAATCCGCCGCCGGAATCGGCGGATGGCCAGGCACGGTCCATCGGCCGACACGGGAGGCAGCACCGCGCACACCCGTGATCCATCCGCGAGGCGTGCGTCGACGATCGGGCTGGAGCGATCGAGGCGGCGGCCGAGCGGCGTGAGGATCCGTTCGATGATCACGTCGATTGCGCCAGGCTCGAGCCGGCCGACGTAGTGGGTTCCGGGCGGTCCGTCGACGCGCTCTACCCATACCTCGCTGCCGGCGTTGACGAGCACCTCGTTGACCGAGTCGTCATCAATCCACCGGTCGAGCAGCCCGAAGCCGAACACCGCGCTCACGATGCGTGTGCCACCGCGCATGCGCGCCCGACCGTGCGTGAGAGCGAGGTGGGCAGCCGGTTGCCCAACAACCCGGCGTCGACAGCGCGAGCGATCGCTGGGTCCCAAGGAATCTCGGCGAGGACGGGTCGTCCGAGTGAACGTTCGACGTCGCCGGCAGTCAGCGCTCGTCCGGGCTCGGCGATCATGATCACGCCGGTCGCAAGGTGAGCTACGCGAGAGGCTCGGCGCAACGCGAGATAGCACGGTCGAACCACCATCAGCGATGCACCGGCGCAGTGGTGCAACGTCTCGTGCGGTAACAACGAACCTGCGTCGATCACCAGGGGCAGTCCGGCACCAGCGCAGGCCGACGCGAGTCTCTCGGCTTGAACCTCATCGAGCGCTCCCAGCGCATCGAACTCGCCGAAGGAACCGACGCAGCGGGTGTCGAGCCTGCCCGGGTGCACCACGGTGAGGCCCTCGGCTACGGGCGTGGCGAGTTCGATCAGGCTTGCCCCCGATGCCCGCGGGGAGCCGAACCACTCCGCGAGGCCGGGCCCGGTCGGGGAGGAGGCACCGAGTGCCGCTGCCACATCGCCGCCGAGGTCGACGATGACTGTGGGCTCGACACGAGCGGAGACAAGCGCAACGCAACACGCCACCACCGTGGTGCCGCTGCCACCCTTGGGGGACCAGACGAGTGAGTACATGCAACCCTCCGAACTCCGCGCCCACCGAGGGCCGAACAAGGGGTCTGCACGAAGCAGACGATCAGGGGAAGATGGCCGACCATATCGACGCCGCTACCGAGCGCCAACCCGGTCGACAGGATCAGTGACCGACGCTCCGTGCGCCGCGGGCCCCAACGGAGGCCGAGTCGGCGCGTGCAGATCCTCGACGGGCAGACTCGGCCGTTAGATTGGTCGGCGGAGGTGTCCGGGTACCTGGTGGGCTCCGCCGCCTTCAAAGCGGTTGGGACGAGCGATCCTCGTCCGGCGGGTTCGATTCCCGTCCACCTCCGCCAAACAAGACCAGGTCAGAGCCCAATTCTGTCGGCGAAATCGTCCCAGTGGTCACAGAATGATCACAGCGGAGAAAGGCTCCTCAGCGGAGGCTCCTCGATCGCTCTATTTCCAGTTGATATTGCTCGGGAATAGAGCGATACTCGAGACATGCGAGTCGCCGCGCCACCCCTCCTGCCGATCTTCAGATCAAGGCTCCAAGGAGCGCTCCTTGCGCTTGTTCTGGTCGACCCGTCACGCTCGTGGACCATCGAAGAGCTCGCTGACCGAACAGGTCATCCGTACCAGACGGTCGCCACCGAGGTACGGCGTCTGCAGCACGTCCAGCTGGTCCACATCGACACCGTCGGCAGAACGAAGCTGCTGTCAGCGAACGAGTCCAACCCTTACGTTCCTCCGTTGACGCAGCTGGTGCTGATGTCGTTCGGGCCGCCACTCGTGATCTCCGAGGAGTTCGGCACCGTGAGCCGAATCGAGCAGCTCATGATCTACGGATCGTGGGCAGCTCGCTATGAGGGCGAAGCTGGGCCGGTCCCCAACGATATCGACCTGCTCGTCATCGGCGGACCCGATCGCGACGACCTCCACGAGGCTGCGCTGCGGGCACAGCAACGGCTCGGACGGGAGGTCAACGTCACGCTCCGCACTCGCGACGCCTGGGACAAGGCCACCGATGGTTTCACCCGCCAAGTCCGCTCATCGCCCCTTCTCGAGGTCCGGTACCCTCAGCCAGATGCCGAGGTGGAACAAGGGAGGCGAGGTCGGCGAGTGCCCTGCTAGCTCATCAGGGTTTGCGAGCAGCGACGGCCGGCGGCCGGCGGCCATATCGTCATCGTCGAAGCGATGAACGCGCAGTTCCCCGGTACCAGGCGGAGTACCGTCACCGCCGAGGAGTCGGAGGACGCGCTGACCGTTGCGAGCGATTGCATCGAGGCAGCATCCTGACTCATTGCAGCCCCGCAACTCGGCGTATTCTGATCGTCGCCACCCCGGCCCAGGGCGAAGCCTTCTGCCTCGGCGAGCGAGAAGGCCAACGATGCGACCCGTTGCTGGAACTCAGACGGCGACACGCACGCGGTGTTCTCGAATCCATCCGTCCACGCCTCGTGGACGGCCGGCGACAACCAGAGCGAGTCCCAGATGCACAGCAGCGTGTGCTGATTGATCGACGTGTGGACATCGTCCTGCCAACCCTCGCGCAGCACCGCCGCGTACACGACCCGCGCAGCGAGCCGTGCTGGAACCTCGGAGCCATGCGACGTCAGGGTGCCTGCAGAGAGTCGGCTCGCAATGCGGCGATGGGTTCGCCGACGTTGACCTGCGAGCGGCCTTCGAGATCGCTCATGGTCGCGACGACGGTGCGGTTGCGTCCGGCGGCTTTGGCTGCGTACAGGGCGCGGTCCGCTTCGCGAAGCAGCCCGGTTGCGCCACCGGCAGTCTCGATCAGACCAGCGATGCCGAGACTGGCGGTGATCTCTCGTTCCACCCCAGTCACTGTGATCGAGCCGATGACTGCGCGGATCTTTTCCGCCACCTGGACTGCACCCTCGATCGTAGTTTCGGGCAGCAGGATGAGGAACTCCTCTCCCCCGAATCTGCCGGCGAAGTCGCTGGCTCTCAAGCACGACTTGAGTGCTGCACCGACCGCGGCAAGCACTTCGTCTCCCTTGCCGTGGCCGAATCGGTCGTTGATCTGCTTGAAGTTGTCCAAGTCGAGGATCGCTGCGGCCAGCGGCGTGATCGAACGGTTTGCTTGGGCGACCATCCGTTTCAGCGTTTCATCGGTGGCGCGTTTGTTCGGAAGCCCGGTGAGGGAGTCGTTGTTGGCACGGAACTCGGCAAGGGCCAGGTTGCGCAGGTTGGCTAGCACAGGAGCAGCCTGGGAAACCGAGTTCTTGATCAGCCCGTCCTGGTGCCCGTCCAGCAGCTGCTGGTGACTGACCAGTACTGACCCGATCACCTCACCGCCCACGAGCAGCGGTTCACACGTCGACGCCACGTTGCGGTTCGCGCACAGGGCGCAGCTCAACAGCGGTGGGCGCAGGGTGCCTTCTCGATGTGTTCGAGCGAATCTCAGCGCCAGGCACGAGCGCGGTTCTGCACCGATGATCCTGCGGCCGAAGTCGGTGTCCGGCTCGAGCGCAGTGGCCGCTTCCAGTTTGCTTGCGCTGTTGTTGCGTTTCACCACGACGACCGCGCTGGCGGGGATCGATCGTTCGATGTGCCGCTGCACCAATTCGTGTGCCTCGTCCTCAGTGGCGGTGACCTGCAGGGTGTCCGCGTACTCTGCCTGGAGCGCTTCGCGCAGGGCGAGCATCTCGTTGTTGGCCACAAGGTCGTTCAACGCCCGGCCGAGATCAGAAAGCTCATCGTTTCCCCGCGGCTCCAGAGTGCCTGGAGCGCGATCGGCAGCAACATCGGCCGCAAACTTGGAGTAGTCGCGGATTCGGGGAACGACGTTGTGGATGAGCAGCAACATGATGCCCACACCACCGAGCAACGAGACAGCGATGCTGGCGGCCAACTGCAGTCGGGTCGAGTCATAGCTGCGGCTCGCCTCGCTGTAGGACACTGCTGCCTCGTCGGTCTCCTCCACTTGCATCTCGTCGGCCAATTGCTGCATCTCGTCGAATATGACATTGAGACGTGCCACCAGGGCGGAACTTGAGGTCACCGCGGCGAAGTTTCCTCCGCCGGATGGAGACACACCAGACTGACGGATCAGCAGATACCCGGCGAGGTCGGCCTCGATATCGTCGAGCCGCGTTGCAAACTGGTGCTCCTGCACGTCGAGACCGCGTAGCGCGAGGACCCGCATTGCGACGATTGACTGCCGCGCCTGGGGAATCAGTACCTCATCCAGATCGTGATCTAGGTGGGCCTGCCGCTCGGGATCGGTGGTGAGAACCCGCTCGACCACCGACGCATGAACAGTGCTCAAGGCGGACCGCAGGTCCGCGATGCCTTCAATCGTGAGCAGACTGTCGCCGTAGAGCTGCTCGGCCTGAAGGTTCGTTCGTGCCAAACCGAAGGTACCAACCCCGGCAACTGCGGTTACAGCAACGAGGAGAACTCCGATGGAGGCGACCAGCAACTTTGAGCCCACGGTGAATCGCGACAACTTCACAGTGTGATCCACCAGACGAGAGCGCCGGTCCAAGTAGCGTCGTGAGCCGAGTCTCCGCAATCACCGGGGGCACATTCCAGCCCTGATGACGCCTGCGGAGATTCGGTTGCATCGATCGCACACACAGCGCTGGCTACGGACAATGACACTCTCTCGACTCGTGAGTGAGGCGGCGTGCGGCTTGCACTGGGCGACGGCGACGAGATCGCCTACCCAATAACAAAACCAGAGTCGCTCTCGCGGTTAGTTACCATTTCATCGGCGATTTCAGTGGAACACTTGAGAAACGCATCGACGTGTGTCGAAGAAACGCCATCGAAGCTGACGCGGACTTACCCAGACCGCCGGTGGATCCGTCTGGCGCTGTGGTCACGGATTGGTCACAGAAATTCAGGACAGGCCGACAACAGGGAACATCTAGCCAGACGCGATATGTCGGTAAACTACGTTCTGAGCTGCATGTATCAGGACGAACGTTATACCTGATGACCCCGGGCGACACGCCCGGATTCAGGTCGGACTGGTCGAAAACGTCTGAGTATCGTGAGAGGTGAGGATACGCTCGATGAGGTCGTTGATCGTCTCGTTCAACGTTCGATGCTTGTCACGGGCGATGGACTTGGCCGTGTAATACAGGTCGGGTTACACGTCAATCGTGGGCCGCACGAAATCATCGGAACATCACCGCTCTCCAACGCACATCACGACCGTGGGGACGGGACCCACTTCTGGGGGTTGCGAACCAAAATAGCGGTCGAGGAGTGCCATCGGATTCTGTTTTCAGCCGCTCCGCATCGCACTGTTCAACGACCGGATCGAGATTGAGAACCGCGGCCTCCTCCCCTTCGGGATGTCGACGAAGCTCCTCCGAACGCCACGCCCGACGGGATCGACGTGGCGATCGCGACGGGTGACCCCGATCAGGTCGTGACCCAGCAGCTCGCGATCACGGCGATGCGGACGTCGAGCCCGATGCTGCCGTGCTGTGGGGGACCGGTCAGCGGCACCGACTCGACGACGCAACAAAGTTCGTCCGCTCGCTTCGCCGGGCCGACCTGCTCCGACGCGACCGGACCTATCGGGACGCGGTCGCCACCGTCTGGCTGATCTCGTCGCCAGCGACGTTCATTCAACTCGTTGACGGCCTCGGCTCGACGCTCGGCCGCTACCAGCACTGGGTCGAACGAACCCTGGTCGATTCACTCCTCACGCCGCCGACGTCGCAGGGGTAGCGGCTGTGAGGGGTCCGAGTCGTGATTCGCCCCTCTCCCCGATTCGTGTGGAACACGCTGAGCGGTTTCGCCTTCGACCGG
>JANNHO010000240.1:0-17959 GCA_031404435.1 Acidimicrobiaceae bacterium
CCACGACATGCTCCACAACCAGCACTGGACCGTGACCACCACCCCCAACCGGTCACTCACCTTCCGATTCCCCGACGGCACCACCATCACCACCGGCCCACCAGCCAACCAATGGACCGAACCACCCTAACCATCCCGGGCGCGCGCGGATTCCGGACCGGCGCTCGAATCCGGGCCGACGGGTGTTCCGGCGAGCGTCCCGGCCGCCGTTCGTCCGACGGGTGTTCCGGCGGGCGTTCGTTCCGGCGGGCGCGCGGTTCATCTCGGCGCGCGGTTCATCTCGGCGCGCGTTGGGTCCCGAGCGTTCGGCCTCGGCGCACGTCCAGGCCCGGCTTGTGCGATCGAACCCTCCCTCAGACGTTTGGGTTTGCATGAGCGTTTTGCCTCACTGTGGATCTGGGCGCTCATGCAGGACTGGATTTCTAGGCCCGTGGGGCTGACCGGCGACGGGCCCGTGGGGCTGAGCGGGGACGGGAGCGGGGACAGGTAGCTTGGGCTGCGTGTTCGATTCGCTGTCGTCGCGCCTTGAGGGCGCCATCAAGAAGATCCGTGGCAAGGGCCGCCTGACCGAGGCCGACGTCGACGAGATCCTCAAAGAGATCCGTACCGCACTGCTCGAAGCTGACGTCAACGTCGGGGTCGTGCGCAACGTGGTCGCTCGTATCCGCGAGCAGGCCATCGGGATCACGCTCAGCCAGGCGCTCGACCCGGGCCAACAGGTGGTCAAGATCGTCAACGCCGAACTGACGGCGATGCTCGGTGGAGAGACCCTCAAGATCTCGTATGCGAGTCGCCCACCGACGGTGGTGCTGATGGCCGGACTTCAAGGTTCCGGCAAGACCACGAATGCCGCCAAGCTGGCCAGATGGTTCAAGGGTCAGGGTCGGCAGCCACTTCTTGTGGGCGCCGACCTGCAGCGCCCGGCAGCGGTCGAGCAACTTCGCACGCTCGGCCGCCAGATCGGTGTGCCGGTGTTCAGCGAGCCCGGCGACCCCGTGCAGACTGCCGAACGCGGACTCGCCGAGGCGCGCCGCCTCGGCCGCGATGTGCTGATCGTCGACACCGCCGGCCGACTATCGATCGACGCCGAGATGATGGAGCAGGTCCGCCAGATCTCGGCCGTGACCGGGCCTCACTACACGTTCCTCGTCGTCGATGCCATGACCGGTCAGGACGCGGTCGGTGTGGCCGAAGCGTTCCATGCCACGCTGGCGATCGACGGCGTGATCATGACCAAGCTCGACGGCGACGCCAGGGGCGGCGCGGCACTGAGCGTGAAAGAAGTGATCGGCCGCCCAATCGCGTTCGCCTCCACCGGCGAAAAACTCAGCGAGTTCGAGCAGTTCCACCCAGACCGAATGGCCGGCCGCATCCTTGGCATGGGCGACATGCTCACGCTGATCGAGCAAGCCGAGGAGGTGTTCGAAAAGGATCAGGCCGAGGCCGCCGCCGAGAAGTTGTTGGAGGGCGAGTTCACCCTCGATGACTTCCTCGATCAGATGCAGCAGCTGAAGAAGATGGGTTCGCTCAGCAGCCTGATGGGGATGCTGCCGGGCATGCCCAAGGAGTTGAAGGGTGCCAAGATCGGCGACGACGAACTCAAGCCGGTCGAGGCGATCATCCGCTCGATGACCCCGCTCGAGCGGCGCAAGCCCGACCTGATCAACGGCAGCCGGCGGACCCGCATAGCGAACGGCAGCGGCACCTCCGTCGGCGATGTGAACCGGCTGGTGAAACAGTTCGGCGAGATGCAGAAGATGATGAAGAAGATGGGGGCGATGGGCATGGGCCGGCCCGGCAAAGGCAAGAAGGGCAAGGGCAAGAAGTCAGGCCTCGGAGCGCTGGGTGCAGGAATGCCAGGGATGCCCAACATGCAAGGGATGCCGGGGATGCCAAGTGGGTTTCCGGGCGGAACTAGGTAACCTCAGCCGGTTCGTTTCTCAAGGAGTGCAGTTTCGTATGGCAGTCAAGCTTCGCCTCACCCGGGTCGGCAAGAAGAAGCAACCGCAGTATCGCGTGGTTGCTGCAGATAGCCGTGCAGCCCGCGATGGCCGTTTCATCCAGATCATCGGTACCTACAACCCGCGTACCGATCCGTCAACGGTCAACATCGACTCCGACAAGGCCGTGAAGTGGTTGATGGACGGCGCGCAGCCGACCGATCGAGTGCGCAAGCTGCTCGAGGTCACGGGTGCCTGGGAGGCGTTCACCGCCGCCAAGGCTGCCCGGTGAGCGACGACGTTGTCGACAACGACGCCGGCTCGGTTGAGTCGGCCCCCGCGCCGATCGCGACGGCAGTCCTACATCACGTCGTTCGTTCGATCGTGGATGATCCCGATGCGGTGCGCGTCGAAGCCGCCGAGGGTCGCAACCGGGTCCGCCTCGAGGTGCGTGTCGGTGATGGCGATCTCGGTCGGGTGATCGGCCGTCGTGGCCGCACTGCGCAGAGCATCCGCACAGTGGTGCGCGCTGCGGCGTCGCGTGACGGCGTCGAAGTCGACGTCGACTTCGCCGACTGACACTCGATACCAGTGTCGGGGGCAAACTCGGGTCCAGTCTCGGGCAGTTCGGAATCTGGCGAGGTCCTAACGGGCCTGCTCGAGGTCGGCCGGATCGGTCGAGCGCACGGGGTGAAGGGTGCGGTCTACGTGTCGCTCACCTCTGACCGCGATGAACGATTGGTCGCAGGGGCCAGGTTGTTCGATGGTCGGTCGTGGCTCGACGTGGTGTCGTCACGACCGCAACCGCAGCGCAAGTGGGTCGTGCAGTTCGACGGCATCGCCGATCGCAACGCAGCCGAGTTGCTCACCGGTCGCGCCGTGTTCGCCGAACCCGTCGACGACAATGATGCGCTGTGGGTGCACGAACTGATCGGGGCCCGCGTGATCGACGCAGCAGGTATCGAGCGTGGGGTCTGCGTGTCTGTGGTCGACAACCCGGCGCACGACATCCTCGAACTGGACTCTGGTCACCTCGTGCCGGTCACGTTCGTCGTCTCGCTCGCCGACGGTGTGATCACCGTCGCCGCACCCGACGGTCTTTTCGACCTGCTCGACTGACGGCGTTCATGCGCTGACGCCTGCGCCTGCTTGCACGGGGAACGGGTCGTCGACGTGGACAACGGCATCGGCGTTCAGGGGTCCGTACAGGTGTGGGAACGGACCGGGCGCATGGCCCACGACTTCGTACACCAGCGGGGCGGTGAGCTTGGCTTCGTCGATGTGCAACAGCACCAGGTTGTCGACCCCGCGGTAGAACCGATCGTGCACCCCCGCCACCTGAGCATCGGTGCTGAGGTGGATGAACCCCTCGTCGACGAGCTCGCGGCCGATGGTGCTGGCGATGTAGTTGCCGTCGGCGCGTGCCTGCAACCAGCGGGAGCGATCGGCGATGTGGAAGATCATCGGGTCAGTCTGGCACTCGATGGTTCCGTACGACGTCCAGAAGTTGTTCACCGTGAGGTGATGCCGGATGGGTCCGTAGGCTTGCCGATCGTGCGGATCGACGTGTTCACCATCTTCCCCGGACTCGTCGACCAGTTCTGTGCCGAGAGCCTGCTCGGCAAGGCCCGCCGGGCCGAACTGCTCGACCTACGGTTGCACGACCTGCGTGAGCACACGACCGATGTGCACCGCAGCATCGACGATGCGCCCTTCGGTGGTGGCGCCGGGATGGTCATCCGGCCGGAGCCGGTGTTTGCCTCGGTCGAAGCGGCCGATCCGCCACGACCGCTGTTGCTGCTCGGCCCGGGTGGCCGCCGGTTCGACCAGGCGGTGGCCAACGGGTTGGCGGCCGGTGGCGGCTTCAGCTTGCTGTGCGGGCGGTACGAGGGTGTCGACCACCGCGTCCGAGAGCATCTCGTCGACGGTGAACTGAGCGTCGGCGACCTGGTGCTCAGTGGTGGCGAAGTGGCGGCCTGCCTGGTGATCGAGGCCGTCACGCGCCTACTGCCGGGGGCGATGGGCAACGCTGCGAGCCCGGTGACCGAGAGCTTCGGCGCCACCGGAATGCTCGAGGAACCGCATTTTACCCGGCCCGCGGAGTTCCGCGGATGGGCGGTACCGGAGGTGTTGCGCGGCGGCGACCACGCCAAGGTGGCGAGATGGCGGCGAGCCCAGGCGCTGCACCGCACGCTGCGCGACCGGCCCGACCTGATCGAAACTGCTGGCGGCATCGGCGATAGTGACCGGCGACTGTTGGAAGAGTTCCCTCCGGTCACCTATCCTGAGTCGTTCCGTTTTGGAGCCGCTCCGTAATTGGCCGCTGGCCACCCACCACAGCCACCCCATCACAGGATGTTCGCGCCATGAAGTCCACCGATCTCGTCGACAACCAGAATCTCCGCACCGATCTCCCCGAGTTCGGTCCCGGCGACGAGGTGAAGGTGCACGTCAAGGTGGTCGAGGGCAACAAGGAGCGGGTCCAGGTTTTCCAGGGCAACATCCTTCGCCGCCAGGGCAGCGGCATTGCCGAGACCTACACGGTGCGCAAGATCAGCTACGGCGTCGGTGTCGAGCGGACGTTCCCGCTGCACGCCCCGACGGTGGTCAAGCTCGAGGTGCTGCGCAAGGGTGATGTTCGCCGGGCCAAGCTGTACTACCTGCGTGACCGCTCGGGCAAGGCTGCCAAGATCAAGGAAAAGCGCGTCCGCTGATTCGTCGGCGTTTCGCTGTCTCGGTGCGGACTGAGCACCCACGTTGAGCTCCGACGATCTCGAGAACTTCGAGGCCGAGCGGGAGCTCCAGCTCGCGCAGGAGTACCAGGACGTCTCGGCCATGTTCCGATACGCCGTGGAGACCGAGCGCCGGTTCTATCTGGCGAACGATGTCACGGTGACCGTTACCGGTGATTCCGCTCGCCCCGTGATCGAGGTGGAATTGAGCGACGCATGGGTGTGGGACATGTACCGGAAGACCCGTTTCGTTCCGAAGGTGAGGGTGCTGACGTTCAAAGACGTCAACGTCGAGGAGCTCCCCCCGGCCGATCTGGCGATCTAGCTCCGCGCGGGCGGGCCGGGCACGATCTGTCGAAGGTGGCCCGCGGGCGCTGGGGTGAGGATCTCGCACAGCGCTGGTACGCCGACCGCGGCTACGAGGTGCTCGACCGGAACTGGCGCTGCGCCGGCGGTGAGATCGATCTCGTGGTGCGCACTGCGATGACCGTGGTGTTCGTCGAGGTCAAGGCGCGGGCATCGAATCGCTTCGGTGAGGCCGCTGCCGCGGTCGACGGTCGCAAGCAGCAGCGGGTGCGCCTCGCCGGGTTGCGGTGGCTCACAGCGCATCCCGAGCACCACGGCGACCTCCGATTCGACGTCGTCGCGGTCACCGGCACCAAACTCGACGTGATCGAAGCCGCCTATTGACGCCGCGACACCGGCGCACGCTGTACCGAGCCGACGAGTTCGGCCGCATCGAGGAGTCGGTTGGCGTAGCCCCATTCGTTGTCGTACCAGCCGAGCACGTTGACGCGTTGCGCTGCACCATGGTGTCGCCCAGCGACAGCAGGCACGACTCGTGTCGGCCGACGATGTCGGAACTGACGAGGGGCACATCGGTCACGCTGAGCACGCCGGCAAGCATGTCGTCAGCGGCCGCCTCGGCGAACGCCGCGTTGACCTCGTCGCGTCCGGCAGACCGTTCGAGCGTGCAGACAAGATCGGTGATCGACCCACACGACACGGACACCCGAAAGGCGATGCCGTCGAGGCGGCCCTCGAGCTCTGGCAGCACCTGGCCGATCGCACGGGCTGCACCGGTGGACGATGGCACGATGTTCTGCGCCGCAGCGCGCGAGCGGCGCAGGTCGCGGGTGTGGCCGCGGTGGGGGAGGTCGAGCAGGTTCTGGTCGTTGGTGTAAGCGTGCACCGTGCTCATGAAGCCCGTTGTGTGACGCAACCCGCGAGTTCAGGGAGGGCACTATGGGCCGGTTCCACTACCACGCCGACGGAACGGGGCGCGATCATGACCACGCTGACCAGCACGACGATGACCATGACCACGACCGTGCCGGCGCTTCGGTTGGGGATCACTCGGGGTATGAGACCGGGGGCTGCGCGTCGACGTGTGTTGCAGCGCATCCTCGGAGAAATCGACCGCACGGCGGCGGCGAGCCGTGCCGATTTCGCTCGTGCGGGTGTGCGCGTCGTCAACTTGATGTCGTCGCCGGGGGCTGGCAAGACCACGTTGCTGCGCGAGACACTGATCGGTCTCCGCGGATCGATGCGCGTCGGCATCATCGAAGGTGGCATCGAGACCGCGCTCGATGCCGAGCGCCTGGCCGGTCTTGGTGCGCCCGTGTCGTTGGTCAATACCGCCGACGGCTTCGACGGTGAATGCCATCTGGATCATACGTGCCGACCGCGGCCCGAAGCGTGAACAGCATGATCACATCCGGCGAAATTGAACAGCAACGCATCTCCGCCGTACTTGACCATCAACGCACGGAGCTATGGTCGCGTGAATGGACGCTACTTCTCATTCACGGACACGCTGGGCTGCGATCGGGGCAGTGGTTGCGATCACGCTTGGGGCAGGTGGGATGAACCTTGCCCGCGCAACCATCGGAAGCGGTGAACGCACCTCGTTCGTGGCGATCACACCCTGCCGACTCGCCGACACCCGCCCAGCACCCGACACCGTGGGAACACGAAACACCCCCATCGGGCCGAACGGCACGTTCACCCTCAGTGCTCATGGCAGTAACGGACTCTGCTCCAGCCCGGCGATCCCGATCGGGGCAACTGCGCTCTCGCTCAACGTCACCGCCATCGACCCAACTGCGCCCACATTCCTGACCATCTTCCCAACCGGGGCAACCCAACCCCTGACCTCAAACCTCAACCCGACACCCGGCCAACCGCCAGTTCCGAACGCCGTCACCGTCGATGTCAACGCGTTGGGCCAGTTCAACATCTTCAACAAGTTTGGATCGGTCAACGTGATCGTCGACATCGTCGGCTACTACGAAGACCACAACCACAACGACGCCTACTACACCAAGGCCGAAGTCGACGCAATGGTCTCGCCGCTCACCAACAGCGCCGCCGCCTACACCGGTGGGGACCAGCAGGTGGTCCTCACCACGACCGAAACCGTGTACCGAACGGTCAGCATCCTGCCGCCTGCCAACGGCAAGGTGATCGTCAGCTCCGGCGGCTACATCTGGCGGAGCGGCACCGGCGCCTTCATCGCCAGGTGTTCGATCACGCAGACCGCTGTGCTTGATAGCGCTTCGTTTCAATACGTCAACAAGCCAGTGGGGTCAGCGACCGAAGGTGACGTGATCGGCGGCACGCGAGGCTACGACGTGGCCGAAGGTGTGATGTTCACCGTCAACCTCGTCTGTGACGTGTTCAGCGGCGCAGCCAACCTGTCCGACAGCTGGCTGACAGCGATCTTCGCGCCGAGCTGAGGTTCGCAGCAACACACCCGCGACACGTGATTTCCTGTCCCCACACTGACGCGATCGCCCGTACTAGCGGGTTACCGGGCGGGTTCGATCTTGGTCAAGCAACGTCCGTTTGATGCTGCGCGCTGCCGAGTCCACGCAGCCGTCCGTGATCAAGGCCTCGACCTCGCCGGTTACGCCCGTGGCTCCGAATGTGATCGGCCCGACCGATGATCGGGCCTCGATCAACACCACCGACCGCTGCGGTACCAACCGGTACCGGCCGGCTGCGCCATCATGAGCGGCGCCATCATGACCGGTTTCGTCTGGATCGAGCTGCCGGTGGGCCGCTCCACCGAGCGGCGCATGGCCGCGGTCGGCTGGGGAGGTAGGCGACACCGACCACCACGGTGTCGCGGTGACCGCGTGCCAACCACCCTCCACCTCGGCCAGCACGGCATCGATGGTGCCGGTACCCACGTAGCGGCGCAGCACGCGATCGAGCCCGTCTCGCTCCTGCTTGATCACACCCATCCATTGCCGCAAAACCTGTTCGCCGTGTTCGGTGATGCGGTGCGAACGGCGGCCCTGCACAGTACGTCGCTCGTCGCATCCCGAGTCGACGAGGCCGTCGCGTTCCAGTTGCGCCATGGCGCGGTACACGCTGGGACGGTCGACTCGACCCATTTGCAGTTGGTGCGCGCCCTTGGCCAGGCTGTAGCCGTGCTGGGCCTCTTCGACAAGCAGCAGCAGGATCGCCGGCAACAGGAAGTGGCGCGGCGCGGCAACCTCGAATCGCGAGCGGCCCCGGCCTGCCAATCCGCGATTGCAGCGTCCTGTTCGATCACTCTGCCCCCAGATTCCGGTATCCCCACGGCGCTTCTTCCCGAATGGGACGAATTCAAACACACGTGAAATTGCACGTCGAGGCAACCTGCGACCGACCGGGCGGCTTCGATGAGAACTGACGGGGAGGCACCATGGGGATCGTGTTGATGTTCGCTGCCGGGTACGTGATGGGTGCCCGGGCCGGTGGGGACACGCTCGACGAGGTGATCACGCCGCCGCGGCGATCCGTGACTCCGATGAGTTCCGCGGGCTCGTTGCCGCGGCGCGGTCCCATGCGGCGCACTCGCTGCGCGGTCTGGCGTCAGTGCTCGACGGCACCGATCACTCCCCCGTGACTGCGACCGTGCCGAGTGACCTTGTCGAGCGGGTGCGCCTCATTGCCGAGCGGCGTTGAGGCTGACATCGTGGCTGACGCCGCGGATGCCGACCACGGCACCAGACGACCCGATCTCAGCCTCCGCGTGCATCTCCGGTACTGTCGCCGCGTTGTCGTCACCGGCCACCCGGTACTGGTCGTGAAACGGTTCGTTCGACGAGACGCAGCGTTGCATCAACGACTTGACCCGCGTGCGGTCGTCAGTGTGGATGGCGGCGAGGTGACCCGCGAGCGTGCCGGTGAACTCAGCCGGGGGGATCCCGTGCATGCGGTGCAGTTCGTCGCTCCACTGCACGGCGTCCGTGCCGACGTTCCACAGCCATCGCCCCACATGGGCGAGCGCCTCCCATTCCTGAAGTGCTGCTCGACTTCGCCGAGCGCTGCTGGTGTGGTCGGGGCTGATCGGCACGAGACCGGACCGCTTGCCGTACACGGTGCGAGGGCGTACTGTCCGCTCGATCGCCGTCTACGTGGATGGTGCTGCGCAAGGAGGTGACCTGTGACGTCCATCGCAGATGGCGTGCGCGCCGGCGTGCCGGCCGGGGACGGCGGTGGCACCGGAACCGACCTGGGGCACGCGCTCGCCCTAGCCGCGCTGGCCCTGGCGAGACGGTTCGCCGACGGTGCCACGTTGTGGTGTCTGGCCCCCGAATGGCCAGAGCATGCTCGTCATGTCGCGGTCGAGTTCGTTCATCCGGTGGTGGTCGGCAAGCGAGCCCTCCCGGCGGTCAGCGTGACGCCAGCCAACCCGGTCTCGACGTTGCGGGCCGCAGTGCGTGCCGGCGACGTGGTGCTCGCGGTGAGCCGGCACGACGAGCCCGTCACGCACTCGGTGCTGCGCCGAGCCCAAGCATGGGGCGCATCGACGATCTGGCTTGGTGCCGGTGAGGCGCCAGCGGGCCGCCCAGGCGCGGCGTCGGCCGATCACATCGTCTGGGTCGATGACGACGGCGATGCAACGGCGCGGCACGATGGCCGTCTGGTGTTGCTGTATCACGTGCTGTGGGAGCTGACGCACGTGTGCTTCGAGCACCCCGGGCTGCTCACCGCAGCCGATCCGGCCGACCGCGACGAGGGCGGGGTCTGCATCACGTGTTCCGACGAGGGGCGCCTCGGCGAGGTGATCGGTGTTGTCGACTCCGCGACGGCTACGGTCCGCACTGCGCGCGGGATTGAGGTGATCGACACCACGATCGTCGATCCATTGTGCACCGGGGATCTCGTGCTCATTCACGCTGGCGCGGCGATCACGGCGCTGCCGTGAGCGACGGAACCGATTTCCTGTATCCGTTCATCGAGGCCGGCGAACGCGATGTCGGTGCACTGCTGGTCGACCTCGCGGAATCCGCGCGCAGCAAGGTTGCGACGAGCGCGCAACTTCGCGAGGCCACCTTGGCGGGGGCAGCGACGACCCTGAAAGGGGCGGCCGCAGCGATGGCCGAGCGATTCGCCCAGGGTGGCCGAATGTTCGTGTTCGGCAACGGTGGGAGCTCGACCGATGCTGCGGCACTGGCATCGCTGTTCGTACTGCCACCATGGGCGCAGTCGTTACCGGCACGTTCGCTCGTCGATGATTCGGCGGTGCTCACGGCGCTCGGCAACGACGTCGGATTCGATCTCGTGTTCTCACGTCAGCTGATTGCTTCCGCCGAGCCTGGCGACATTGCCGTTGGGCTGTCGACGAGTGGGAACTCGCGCAACCTGTTGTACGCGTTCGGCGAGGCAGCGAAGCGGGGTCTGTGCACCATCGGCATCGCTGGCTACTCCGGCGGCGAGATGGCCCGGTCGGCGCACGTGCACCACTGCCTCGTCGTCGCCGCCGACAGCGTGCACCGAATCCAGGAATCGCAGGCCGCGCTGTGCTTCGAACTGTGGCGCGGCGTGCAGAGGAATCTGGCGAGCGAACAGCTCACCCCGGCTGAACGAGGAGCGTCCCGATCATGAACCCCCCACCGGTCGTCGACGAATCCGCTGGCACATCGTCAACCAGTACCCCGGGTGCTCGCGAGGCGGTCGTCCTCGACCGCATTGAAGCGTTTCGGCGCCGCCGACCGCGGCTGATCGACGAGGTGATCACCTCCGCTCACGGGGCGGGGGGCAAGGCGTCGGCGGCGTTGATCGATTCCGTCTTCCTCGATGCGTTCGCCGCCGTGTCGCCAGATGGGTCACGAGACGGGTCACGAACCGGGTCCCCGGACGTGTCACCGGCTGGCCGGCCGGCCAGTTCGGCGTCGGGCCCGCTCAACGACGCGGCGACGCTCACCCTGCCGACGGGGGAGCGGCTGGCGTTCACCACCGACTCGTTCGTGGTGCAGCCGCGGCGCTTCCCCGGCGGATCGATCGGGCATCTCGCTGTACACGGAACCGTTAACGATCTCGCCGTTTCCGGGGCGATCCCGATGTGGCTCTCGGCCGGGTTCGTGCTCGAGGAAGGCTTCCTGATCACCGAGTTGCGTGACGTCGTGGCCGACATGGCTGCCGCCGCGGCCGAGGCCGGCGTCACCATCGTCACCGGCGACACCAAGGTCGTCGGCAAGGGTGCCGCCGATGGGCTGTACATCACCACCGCCGGCGTCGGCGTCATTCCCGCGGGCCGACACCTCGGTCCCGAACATGTCCGCCCTGGCGACGTGGTGCTGATGTCAGGCACCATGGCCGACCACGGCATGGCGGTGATGCTTGCCCGCGGCGACCTGATGCTCGAGGCCGACATCCGCTCAGACACCGCTTCGCTTGCCGCGATCGTCGCCTCCGTACTCGCCGCTGCGCCCGGCACGCGGTGGATGCGCGATCCAACCCGCGGTGGGGTCGCAACTGTCTGCAACGAGCTCGCCCGCGATGCCAACGTTGCGGTGGTGCTCGACGAGACGTTGCTGCCCATTGCCCCGGCTGTGATCGGTGCTTGCGACCTGCTCGGCATCGACCCGCTGTACGTCGCCAACGAGGGCAAGGTGGTTGCGGTGGTGCCACCGGAGCAGGCCGACGCAGCACTCGCGGCGATGCGCGCCCACGCGATCGGGCGTGACGCGACGCGCATCGGTGAAATCCACGCCGACCCCGAGGCGATCGTGGTGTTGCTGACCAGTTTCGGCGGAACGCGCATCGTCGACATGCTTGTCGGCGACCCGCTGCCGCGCATCTGCTGAAGCCATGACAACGCAGGCGGCGGGGGCGACCGGACCAATGTCGAGGCAGCGCCTCCGAGTCAGTGGCACCGTCCAAGGTGTTGGGTTCCGGCCGTTCGTGTATCGGCACGCGGTTGCCCTTGGGCTGAGCGGGTACGTGCTCAATGACAGCGAGGGGGTGCTGATCGAGGTCGAGGGCCCGAAACCCGAGATCGATCAGTTCACCCAGTTGATCCGGACCGACGCGCCGCCGCTCGCCCGTGTGACAGCGGTGCAGATCGAGCAGATGGACCGGGCCGGGGTCCCCGGCGAGCCCGTGTTCCGCATCCTCGACAGCGTCGATCGGGGTGCGGCCGACGTCCCGGTCAGCATCGACACGACCACCTGCCCCGATTGCCTCGCCGAGATTGACGACCCCGCCGATCGACGGTACCGCTACCCGTTCACCAACTGCACCAACTGCGGACCGCGATACACGATCGTGCTCAGCGTGCCCTACGACCGCCCGGCCACCACCATGGCCGGGTTCCCGATGTGCGATCGGTGCGCCGCGGAATACCACGATCCGGCCGACCGTCGCTTCCACGCGCAGCCGAACGCATGCCCCGCGTGCGGGCCAAGCCTGACCTGGCAGACATTCGGCTGCGCTGGCGCACTGGGCGATGACGCGCTGGGTGATGGCGTGCTGGGCGATGACGCGTTGCGCGCCGCAGTGGCAGCAGTGGTCGCCGGGCAGATCGTGGCGATGAAGGGCATCGGCGGCTACCACCTCGTCGCCGACGCCACCAATGCGGCCGCAGTCGCCGAACTCCGCCGCCGCAAGGCACGCGACGACAAGCCCTTCGCCGTGATGGTTCCCTCACTCGAGGCGGCACATCGGGTGTGCCATCTCGACGAACGGGCCGTCGCCGCGCTGTCGTCGATCCGCCGCCCGATCGTGCTCGCCCGCCGCCGAATGTCCAGCGGGATTACCGACGACATTGCCGACGGTGTGGCTCCCGGGCTGCCCGAGATCGGGGTGATGTTGGCCTACAGCCCGCTGCATCACCTGCTCCTCGGCGGCGTCGATCGGTCGCTGGTGATGACCAGCGGCAACCTGAGCGATGAACCGATCGCCCATCACGACGACGACGCAGCCGTCCGGCTCGGCCCGCTTGTCGATGGCATGCTGCTGCACGATCGTCCGATTCACATCCGCTGCGACGACTCGGTCGTGCGGTCGACTCGCCGCCGCGTGCAGGTGCTGCGACGCTCACGCGGTTACGCACCCGAGCCGCTGCGTCTGCCTTTTCGCACCGCACACCAGGTGCTTGCGGTCGGTGCCGAACTGAAGAGCACTGTGAGTGTGGCCAAGCACGACTGGGTGGTCCCGAGCCATCACATCGGCGACCTCGAACACCTCGCCACGTACCGGTCGTTTCTGCGGGCGGTCGACCATCTCGCGCACCTGTACGGCGTCGTGCCCGACGTGGTCGCCCACGACATGCACCCGGAGTACCTGTCGAGCAAGTTCGCCGCGGAGCTCGACCTCGTGACGGTCGCGGTGCAGCACCACCATGCCCACGTGGCCGCGTGCATGGTCGATCACAGCCGCACCGAACCGGTGCTGGGCATTGCCTATGACGGCCTCGGCTACGGCCCCGACGGCAGCCTGTGGGGAGGTGAAGTGCTGGTTGCCGATTTCGCGTCGGCGCGCCGCGTCGCCCACCTGCTGCCGGTACGGATGCCGGGGGGCACGGCTGCGATCCGCGAACCATGGCGGATGGCTGCGGTGTGGGTGAGCATGGCGCTCGGCGCAGATGTGGCCGCGAGCGTCGTCCACCGGCTGCAGCCTGCTGCGGGTACGGGCCCTGACGACGCCACGGTGCGTGCCGTACTCGATCTGGCCGAGCGGTCCACCACACCGCTCACCACCAGTGCCGGCCGGTTGTTCGACGCGGTCGCGGCGTTGCTCGGTGGGCGCCAACGGGTGAGCTATGAAGCCCAGGCGGCGATTGAACTGGAGGCCTGGGCGACCACCGTCGACCCCCGCGACGCGCGCCGCTACGACGATCTGATCGAGATCACCGGTGATGACACTTCGCTGATCCTCGACCCCGCGCCGCTGATCGGTGCGATCGTCGACGATGTCCACGCAGGGATCGACCGGGCGCCGATCGCGGCCGGATTCCACGACGCGTTCGGGCGGGCCACGGTCGAGCTCGCCTGCACGGTGGCGACTGCGGAGGGCATCGACACCGTCGCGCTCACGGGCGGTGTGTTCCAGAACGCACGACTCACCGAGGTAGTCGAGAGCGGCCTGATCGCGCGGGGGTTGAACGTGCTGGTACACACGCGCGTGCCCGCCAACGACGGCGGGATCAGTATCGGCCAGGCGGCGATCGCCGCTGCGCTCAGCTAGCGCAACCCACTGAAGGAGGTCGCGCCGGTTGCGCTTCGACAGGCGGTGATCGGGTGGCTCGTGTCCTTCGTGCGCTCCCGCGCCGCGCGATGGACACGGACGACCTTGCGCTCGCGCCGTCACACTCCTACTGTTTCTGGAATGTCGCTTTCATCGAGTCCGACTGCGGCCATGGGGTTCTACTTCTACCCGCGCGGTGGCAGCGCGCAGGTGGCGCGTTACCTGTGCCGTGCCATGGCGGGCGGCCGATGGTGTCCGACGCTGTTCGCCGGTTCGCTCGGGACCGCAACCGAGAGCTCGAACGCTGGACGGTTCTTTTCCGGTGTCCGGTGCGAATCCCTCGACTACTCGTCGGCCAGAGATCGATGGACCAGCGGCGGTGACCCGATGACGGCAGCGATTCCGATGCACGCTTCCTACGAGGACAAGGCGTCCGTGCCGGACCGGGTCTTTCTCGATCTGGACCGTGCAGCGTTTGCGAGCCAGGTCCGCAGCTGGAAACTGTTCCTGTCCGAGCACACGATCGCGGCACCGAGCGTGGTGCACCTGCACCATTTGACGCCGATGCACGAGGCGGTCCGAACGCTCTGGCCCGCGGTGCCCCTCATCACCCATCTCCACGGCACGGAGCTCAAGATGCTGGCGTCCGTACAGGGCGGATCCCTCTCGAATCGGACCGCACGGTCCACCTGTGAATGGGTGGAGCGGATGCGGCGATGGGCTGCCCGATCGGATCGGATCGTGGTCGTCTCCGAGCAGGATCGTCAGCTTGCCGCCGACCTTCTGCCGATCAACGTCGCACGGATCGCGACGATCGCCAACGGGGTGGACACGGAGGTGTTCTCACCGCGTGTCCGTCAGCCGGCCGAGCGACTGGCGCAATGGAAGCGTTGGCTCGTCGACGATGCTCGAGGTTGGCTGCCGAATGGTCCAGAAGGATCGATCCGGTACCACGCCGACGATCTCTCGGCGTTCACGTCGCCGGATGGGCAACCGGTAGCGGTCGTGTTGTTCGCCGGTCGGTTCCTGCGCTTCAAGCGGCTGCAGTTGCTGATCGAGGCGCATCACGCGGTGAGGTCCAACACCGCGCACCGGTCGGTGCTCGTCATCGCCGGTGGGTTTCCTGGAGAGTGCGAGGGCGAGCATCCATACGACACGGTGCGCCGACTCGGCGCCGAGGGTGTCTTCTTCGTCGGATGGCGCGATCACGACGAGCTCGCCGAGATCCTTGCCTGCAGCGATGTCTTCGCCGCCCCCTCGGTGGACGAACCGTTCGGGCTGGTCTACCTCGAAGCGATGGCGGCCGGCGTGCCACCGATCGCGACCAACACTGGTGGGCCGCCGTCGTTCATCAACGTCGATCGGGCCCACCCGACCGGATGGCTGGTGCCGCCCGACGATGTCGCCGCGACAGCGCGGGCGCTCAACGAGGCAGTGTCGGACCCCGAACTTCGCCGCGAACGGGGCAGACACGCCGCACGGTTCGTGCGCGAACGCTACTCATGGGCGTCGGCGGCGTCTGCGTTCGCCGAACTCTATGAGGAGGTGGTCGACGGGCCGACACGGGCACGGTCCCCCCGGCTTCCGCCCGCCGAACCGGTCAGGGTCGTCGTACCGGTCAGCGTTGTCGCGTAAGAAAGGATCGTGCCGTACCCGTCGTCGGGGAGGACGTGAACGACCAGCCGACCGTCGCGAACCTCCGACCATAGCGGGTTGTGGGTGCCGACCCGACCGGAGGGGGAGGGGTAGATGGGGAACGGCACCTCGCGCTCCATTACGAGGTCGTCGACGTTCAGTAACCCGATCCCGCCGAGCCAACCCGGCCCGCTGGCCAGGTCGACCTCGGCGACTCCGCCACAGAGGAGGTGACCACTGTCGAGCCATTGGCAGTCCTGATGATCGACGAAGAATGCCGGGTTGACCTGCGCCGACTGTAGCTGGCCGTCCACGCTCCAGCGGTAGAAGCGCCGCGAGCCCCACGACCACCCCACCAGGTCACCATCGGTGCCGCACCTGGCGATGGCACCGACGTGGTCGTCGACGTCGAACGCATGCTCGGGCGCGCCGCCGGGTTCCATCCGGTAGACGGTCGCCGTCGAGTTGGGCACGTACTCGGCGGAAGCGATCCATAACGCGTTGCCGTCGAAGTCCATGCCGCCGGGGTGGTACCGCCGCTCGTCGCCGATGGGGATCTGCTCGATGAGGTTCCCGGCCAAATCGACGGCCATGACGTAGCCCTGTCGGGCCCCGACGTCGACCGTGGAGATCCACCACGTCGAACCGATCCGGACCATGCCCTGCGGGTGATGCGCATCGAAGGTCAGCGGTCGCTCGTCGATCAGTGCCCAAACGGTCGATCGCGTGATCGAGGCCACCGTGTCCGCGATCGCTGCGCCGGAGCGCGTCTCGTAGTGGAGCATGTGACCTTCAGTATCGCGAACGCGCATGAACGCGACGGTGATGCCCGACGACACGCTGCGGGCAGCGTGAACCACGGGCTCGCATTGCGCGCCGCTGCGCTCACGCCGGGCAGTGCAGAGTGCACTCATTGCCCGGCGCTACCGCACAGCGTTGGTTCGCACCAGCGGGGCTACCCCAAAGGAGTGCGTGTGACGGCTGCGGAAGCCCCCCGGACGAACTGGTCGTCCACGTCCTCTGGCTCAATGCCGGGCCTAGTTGCGACGGTGACTCGGTCGCATTGACTGCGGCGACGCAGCCGACGATCGAAGAGCTCGCTCTCGGTTCACTGCCGGGCCTATCCCGATCGTGTGCGTACCAGGTTGGCCGCCTGGGGCTGGCGAACCCATCATGATCGAGCCGCAACGTCGCCGCTACAGCTCCGACGAGGCGGCCCGCCTCAACGAACTGTTCGGTGATGCACAGCGCTGGGGTGACAGGTTGCGCCCGTTCCTGTTTACCAACCTTGCGACCGCCGTCACCGGGTTCACCGGCAGCACCGAGGTCGATCTGCCGGTGACGTGCACGTACGACTTCGAGATCGCATCCGTAAAGTACATGCACTCCCTGGAAGGTGGTGAGATCCCGATCGTGGCGCTGTTCTCCGGCACCTTGCTCGCCGAATCCCCGGCCCAGGGCTCGCCGGCCCAGGATCCGCGGGCACAGGGCATAAGCGTGTCGCCGGTGTCGTGGAGCGAGGAGGCCTCGTTCCGCCTCCTCGTTGCGGTGTGGCGGGAGATGATGGACCTGTACTTCCCCGACACTGCGTGGCTGCGGTTGCAGCGCGAATTGCTCGACGCATTGCAGCATCAAAAGGTGCAGCGCGCCCTACGCACTGGGTGAAGCCACCTCTGACATTCGCGACTTCGGCATGGAGCCGCCACGAATCCTGCTGCTCAAGGTGTACCCCGATGTGAAGGTGCGGGTGCAGATCGTCGCCGATGCCACGACCGAACACGCGAGCGAAACGGGGAGCTGAGATGTGTCTCGGGATACCAGGCCAGATCATGGAAGTGAGCCACGCGAACGCGCATCTCGCGAGGGTAGAAGTGAGCGGGGTGGGGCGGACGATCAACATCGGGTTGCTCGAAGACGAGGGGCTCGTCGTGGGTGACTGGGTACTGATCCACGTGGGATTTGCGATGTCAAGGATCGACGAGGACGAAGCGAGGTTGGCGATGGCCTCGCTGCAGATCATGGGCGAGTCCTTCACCGACGAGGTGACGGCGCTGATAACTTCGCCATCGTCGGCGGCAACAGCAACAGCAAGTGCAACAAGCAACACAGAAACCAACAGGAGAGATGGTGCGACGATGGGAGTGATCATTGGGTGGATGGTCGGCAACGTGATGGGCACGACGGCCG
>JANNHO010000241.1:0-1902 GCA_031404435.1 Acidimicrobiaceae bacterium
CGAGGCTCGTGCCGAACGCCTCGAATTGTCGAACCTGTCTGGTTCGAAATTCCGTGGGAGAAGCTACCCGCTCGATCGGCTCGTTCGCATCGTCCAGGTGGTTGAGCAGGATCTTTTCGGTCAGCGTGAGGGGCCGTCCGAAGTGCTCGCGTCCGGCGGCCGCCCGTGCGTCGAGGGTCGCGTAGACGCCTTCGACCAAGGCGGTGGGGGTTCCTGCGGTGACGGTCATCATCTTCTCCATCGAGGGTGGTGCGGTGAGGTGGCGGGTGGCGCTGGTGGCCAGGGATCGTAGTACTTGCGCTACGACCATATGTAGACAACTATAATACAAGTGCACCACCTCGACAAGGACGACGAACCAGCGGGCGAATCGACCGGTGCCGATGCGTGGCGTTCGTCGGTTTGGGTCTCGTTCGATCATGTCCAGCTCGCCATGCCGACCGGCGGCGAGGTCGCGGCGCGGGGCTTCTACGTCGATCGTTTGGGTTTGGTCGAGGTTCCCAAGCCGTCGCTTCTGGCGGCTCGGGGTGGATGCTGGTTCGAGGCGGGCGGCGTGCGACTCCACCTCGGTACCGAGGACGACTTCCGTCCAGCTCGCAAGGCGCACCCCGCCGTCATCGTTGCCGGGTTGCGTTCGTTCGTGGATCGGGTCGGGCTCGAGGTGCGCTGGAGCGACGAGGTCCCCGGTACCGTTCGCTGCCACGTCGACGACGTGTTCGGCAATCGTCTTGAACTGATCGACGCCGAGTCATCCGGTGCGGTCGCAGGGTCAGTCGATGACGCGGCCGGCGCAAGTGGTGGGGCATGAGGACGATCCGGTATCAGCAGATCGCCGACGTGTTGCGCGAGCGTGTCTCGTCGGGTGCGCCTGGTCAGGTTCTACCGAGCGAGAGCGAGTTGTCGTCCGAGTTCGACGTCAGCCGCGTGACCATTCGCCGGGCGCTGGAGATCCTTCGCGATGAGGGCTTGGTCCATGCCCGCCAGGGATTCGGCTGGTACGTGGCGGGCGAGCCGTTGCGTCAGCATCTCGACGAGCTCGGCACGATCGAGAGTCAGCTCGAACGGCGCGGGGTGAAGCCCGAACGACGGGTGCTCGAGTTCGCGTTCCGGACGGCACCGAAACGGGTGGCCGCAGTACTTGGCACGGATCAGGTGTTGCGCGTCAAGCGGCTCAACCTCGCGAACGGCGAGCCGTTCGCGGTGGTCACCGTGTGGTGCCCGGCCGACCTCGGCCAGCACCTCAGCCGTAGCGAGGTGCAGCGCCGGCCGTTCTACGAGCTGCTCGGCGTGCAGCTGCGCGGGGCGACGCAGACCATCGGTGCCGATGCGGTTGGCGTGGCCGATGCGGCCCTGCTCGGCGTGCCGCCATCGAGCCCGGTGCTGCGTTGCGAACGGATCACCACCGACGTCAGCGGCCGGCCGGTGCTGATGAGCGAGCACGTGTTCCCGGCCAACCGCACCGAGTTCGTCGTCGAGTTGCCGATCGCCGAACCGAGCACGCTGCCCACCGGCCTGCGTCTCGTCGACTGAGCCGGGCACCGGGTTTCCGGCGGGCCCAGGCCGAACTTTGTCGCTCTCAACATGCTCAGCCTGTTCGGAGCGACACGGAACCAGGACGGCGTCGGGCCTAGGGCGAACTTTGTCGCTCTCGACACGCTCAGCCTGTTCGGAGCGACACGGAACCGGAGGCCTGCGGGGGCGGCGGCGTTCGGATTGCCGGGGGTGAGGCGCGGCGGTCTGGCACAATGCCCGCGTGATTGCATGGCTACCACTGGTCGGGGAGGAGACGACGACGAGGTGGGATCGGGTGGTCGACTGGCTGGGCGACAGCGGGATCAAGATTGCGGTGATCATCGTGGTTGCCGCAGTGGCCACGCAGGTCGTGACGTTTGTGGCCCGCCG
>JANNHO010000242.1:0-2851 GCA_031404435.1 Acidimicrobiaceae bacterium
GACCGACGCAGTCGCCCGGCTGCTCGGCGTCGACCACGCCGGTTTCGAGCGATTGGTGCTCGACGAGCCTGCTGGTTCCGCACCGACGATGCTGGCCTACTTCGACGGCGAACGCACGCCGGATCTGCCCACCGCGACCGGGGTGCTGAGTGGAATCCGCAGTGACATCACCCGCGGGCAGTTCGCCCGGTCGGCGGCCGAGGGTGTGGTCTGCGGCCTGCTCGACGCGCTCGATGCGCTGGCGCGGCATGCGCCCGTCACGTCGGTGGTGCTCACCGGGGGCGGCGCGCGGAGCGCGGCGTATCGGCAGGTGTTCACCGAGCTGTGCGACCTGCCGATCAGCGTGACACCCGCTGCCACGGGTGCCGGCGGCGAAGCCGTTGCAGCCGGCGCATGTGTGCAGGCCGCAGCCATCGCCGAAGGCGTCGGTCATGCCGACATCGTTGCGCGGTGGGGCCTCGGAGGACGCGAACACGTCGGCGGGGTGGAGGCACCGCTCGCAGGCATCGTGCGTGACCGCTACCGCGAGCTCCGACTCGCCATGCACCCGTTGTCGTGACCGGCACCGACCAACCGTGACCGGCGACGACCCCTTCGCTGTGCTCGGGCTGACCAGAGATGCCGGACTGGCCGATGTGCGGGCCGCACGCCGACGTTTGGCGTTCGAACGTCATCCTGATCGCGGAGGCAACGCCGAGGCGATGCAAGCGCTCAACATCGCGTTCGAAGCATGTGTCGCGCATCTCACCAAACGTCGTCCCCTGCCGCCGCTAGCGGGGAATGGGCCGCCGCCAGCGGGGAATGGTCCGCCGCCCACCAGCAGGCAGGCATGGGGGCGAGGGGGCCAGTTCGTCGACCAGGATTCACCGTCGTTCACCGTCGACGCGCTGCCAGCGGAAACGTTCGAGGCGCTGCTGGTTGCGCTGTCGTGGATCGGCGAACTGGTCGACGACGACCCGCCGTACCGGCTGGAATGCCTCCTGAACGAGCCGGAGCCATGCTGGTGCCGGCTCGATGTGGTGCCCGATGCGGGTGGCAGCACGGTGAGCATCGCCGTCGTGTCGGTCGCCGACGGCAACCGGGTGTCGGCTGTGGCGGTGCGCGACACGTGGTTCGATCACGTCACCCGGATCGGCCGCCCGACGCCTTGACCAACGGGTCGCGGTTCGGGTAGCCGAGACCGGCCGCCGGGGGGAGCACGGCCACGACGGCGGCGTCACCGCGTCGGTCGGCGTCGCGCAGCCACTGGTACAGGTTGCGCGCGTACGTCACGAGGTCAACGCCGACGCCGAGGACCGGAGCGGATATTTCGCCGGCGAGTTTTCGGGCCGCGTCGACATCGTCGGCCAGCACCACCCGGCAGGCGGGGGCGTAGTGCGAATCGAGCATGCCCGGAGCGCGGCTCACCCCATCGGGTGCGCCCGGCGGTGCGCCGAGCAAGGCGTCGATCTGTTCGGCTGTGATCGCTCCGGGGCGCAGCACCTGTGGCGGGTACGTGGTGCAGTCGACGATCGTGCTCTCCACCCCCACCGGGCATGGCCCGCCGTCGAGTACGTAGTCGACGTCGCCACCGAGGTCGGCGACCACGTGCGCAGCGGTCGTCGGACTCACCCTGCCGAAACGGTTGGCTGATGGTGCTGCCAGCCCACCGCCGAAACGGCGCAACAGCTCGAGGCCTAGCGGGTGGGCCGGCACGCGCAACCCGACCGTCGGCCGCCCCCCGGTCACCACCGCAAGCACGCGCTCGGCACGCGGGACCAGCACGGTGAGTGGCCCGGGCCAGCACGCGTCGGCCAGCACCCGCGCTGTCGTCGGCGGCGCGCTGGACCAGGCGTCGAGCTGGGAGGCGCTGGCCAGGTGGATGATCAGTGGGTGGTCGGCGGGGCGGCCCTTCACCGCGAAGATTCGCCGCACGGCGATCTCGTTGTCGGCGTCGGCGGCAAGGCCGTAGACGGTCTCGGTGGGGATCGCCACGAGCCCGCCGTTGCCGAGCACCTCGAGTGCCCGATCAATCTCGGTCATACGGGGCTGCAGGTCATACGGGTACCCGGCCTCACGCGGGTACGGCGTCGATGAACTGCAACGCCGCGTCGATGAAGCCGAACGACTCCGGTGTGGCGAAGTGGTCGACGTTGCGCAGCACGATCAGCGAACCGTTGGGGAGCGCCTCGGCCAATGGGTCTCCCGGTCCGGCGAAGTCGCGGTCACCGATGACCACGAGCGTCGGGCACGTGGCTGTGGCGACGAGTTCGGGCGTGAACTCCCCATTTCGGGGCCGCTTCATCACCGCGGTCAGGGCGACGAGGTCGTTACCTGGCTGGGTGCCGTAGTTCGCGAAGAGCCTGGCGATGTTGTCGTCGGCCGGGGCGGTGCCTTCGAGACCGGCGATGATCCGCAACGTGTGTGCATCGTCGCGCTCGAACACGTTCTGGCCGATGCCGGCGAGCACCAGCCGTCGGAAACGGTGCGGCTGCGCGCAGGCAACCTGCAGCAGCGTCATCGCCCCGAGCGAGAAACCAACCGCGTCGACCGGCTCGCCGGGCATTGCCTCGAGTACCCGCGTGGTGAGATCGGAGTACGCTGCGGGGTCGTGGGGCTTGGGGGCTTCGCCGTGGCCGAGCAGATCGACCCCGATCACGGGCCGCCCCGCATCGGCGAGCAGATGGGTGAAACCGCTGGAACCCCAGGTGGTGGCGAACGAACCGCCCCAACCGTGCACGAGGACTACGGGTGTCGACATGCGTTGAACCGTATCCGCGCACGCTCACCGATCGGGATGATGGCACCGATCGGGGCGTTCGCTGCGGGCCAGGCCCGATAGCCTTCGTGCGCCGCTTCAACGGTCGGTCTG
>JANNHO010000243.1:0-2203 GCA_031404435.1 Acidimicrobiaceae bacterium
GCTGGTCGTGGCGTGCCGGCGGATCATCGAACGTCACCCCACCTCGGGTCCGCTGTGGTGGTTCTGCTCGTCGCTGCTCACCTCCACCGACCCATTCGAGCAGGCTTACCCGCTCGCCTCGGAGGTGGAGCACGACGTCACCCCCTATCACCTGTACGACTTCATCGCCGATGACGCCACGGTTTGCGTGGTCGGCTGGCCCGACCTGATCGGTGATGCGGTGATGCGCCGCGGCGACGTGCGTGTGTTGGCCATCGACGCCGACGACGAGGGCAGCGCGTTCGTGCGCCGCTTGCAACGCGCCGACATCGACGCCGAGGTGGTGCCACCGCCGGGTGTGGCTGCGGCCGTCATTGCTGCCGACCTCGTGCTCATCGAAGCGATGGCCGCCACCCCGACCGAGGTGCTGGCAACACCGTCGTCACGCGCTGCGGCATCGGTGGCATGGTGCAGTGAGGTCCCGGCCGTGCTGGTGGCCGGGCGCGGGCGGCGACTGCCCCAGGAGTTTTTCACGGCGATGGCGTTGCGCCTGGCCGACCGGCGGGTGCCGTGGGAATCCGAAGCCGAGTTGGTGCCAACCGCATTGTTCGCCACGGTCGCGGGGCCGGCAGGCGTGGCGGAAACCTCCGATGACGCCGCCCGCGAGGAAGCGTTCGCCGCCGAATGTGGCGCAGCCCTCGAACTCGTCCGCCGCAGCGCAATGTAGGCATCCACAGAGACCTTCGGCGTAAGCGCTGCTGAGCCCGGCCGTTGCGCCGCGGAGTGCCTCAGCCGCGCTGAACAATAGTTCTTGGCAGCCTTGTGGGATCTCTTTCGAACTCGACAAGCACCCCTCACAACAACGCTCGCCGAGTAAGGTCAACACATGGTGCCTCCGCGAAAGCTCATCACCGCCGCTGAGATGGACAAGATGACGCCCCAAGAACGCGCCGACGCTGTCGACTCTGCGACGATTCGCTCGTGGGATGACGTGCCGGAACCGTTCCGATCAGAGGTTCTGGCGACGGCGAAGCGGCTGGGTGAGCGCCTTCGTAGTCGTGGATGAATCGGTCCGTCCGATTCACGGAGGATTTCTTCGCACGGCTTGAGCTTCTGCTTCCTGAGGAACGCGATGGCGACGGCACGCCCTCCCTCACCGACTTCTTGGTCTTCGACATCCCACCAATTCGCGACAAGCTTTCTCGCCACTTTGAGGCCGAGACGCTCCCAACCGATGATCCCCGAGTGCGGGTCTATATCGGCGGCGGAACCTTGTGAGGCACATCGCGGTATTCGTAACCCTCGGAGTGGACGGTGGTGTCGAAGCGTTCTGGATCACCATCGATCAGTTGCCTCACGATGGCGACGATTGAATCGTGGTCGAATCGACGTCGACAACTCAGCCGCCCCAACGGGCTTCGAACCCGTGCCGCCAACTTGAGAGGGTCACCCCATACGGTGATCCTGGGCCACCTGTGGCCGGTCGAACCCGGAGATCGTAAAACACGCCGATCCCTGGGGCGGGACGATACTGCGGGGGCGTCATCTTTCGGAAAACGACCATCGAGTACCGCTTCGGGTGGTCGGTGAAGTGGACATCGATCGTCAAGCGGGGTCCGGTGACGTCAGCGTTGGCCGGCGCGGGGGCGTTGCATTCCTGCTGCGCGGGCCAGGGCGTCAGCGACGTGGTGGTCGCCGTCATCGACGAGGCCGATCGTTACCCGAATGTGCGGATCGTCGGTGCGCACCATGAACGGCTCGCCGGGAGCGGCCCCGATGCCTTGCGCGGCGAGTGTGAGCAGCGCCGAGCGTTCGTCGCGGACGGGCAACCACAAGTTGATCCCGTCGGAACCGGTGACCGGCACCCCGGCAAGGTCGAGCACGCGGACCACTGCGGCCCGGCGGCGGGCATACTCGTCGCGGGCATCGCGAACCGCGTCGACGGTCGGCTGGTGGGAGAGCATCTCCAACAGCACCGCCTGCAGGATGCGGCTGCTCCATCCGGGGCCGAGAAGGCGGCGATTGCCGACCGCGGTGACCACCTCGCCGGCGCCGCCGACAGCTGCGAGCCGCAGGTCGGGACCGTGGCTCTTGGAGTAGCTGCGGATGTGCACGGTACGCCCCGGTCGCCACCGGCCGAGGCTGTTGAGCGCGCCGCTGGCGATGTCGCCGCTGTGATCATCCTCGATCACGGTCACGCCTGAGCCGTCGGTGGCCAGGATTC
>JANNHO010000244.1:0-21600 GCA_031404435.1 Acidimicrobiaceae bacterium
GCGTGCTGCGCGACGTGCAGACCGTGGTCGAGTCGGGTCTCGACGTGTTCGCGCAGAACGTCGAGACCGTGCGGCGCTTGACCCACCCGGTGCGCGACCCGCGTGCCGGGTACGAGCAGACCCTCGCCGTTCTGGCGCACGCCAAGCGACATCGCCCCGAGGTCCTCACCAAGACCAGCCTGATGCTCGGCCTCGGCGAGACCGATGCGGAGATCCTCGCCACCTTCGACGACCTGCGCGCGGTCGGGGTCGATCTGCTGACGCTCGGCCAGTATCTCAGCCCGACCGCGAATCACCTGCCCGTCGAGCGCTTCGTCACGCCCGGCGAATTCGACGTCTATCGTGCCGAGGCGCTCGCGCGCGGCTTCCGCGAATGCGTCTCAGGCCCGCTGGTGCGGTCCAGTTATCGCGCCGAGCAGGCGCTGCAGGGCAACAACGCCGGCCTCGACAACGCCCGGCTGGCCGCAGTGGCGCAGCCGCCGACGCGGTGAGCGCCACGGCGCCGCGGCTGCGCTGGCTCGGCCGGGTCGACTACGAGCCCACCTGGCGCGCGATGCAGCGCTTCACCGACGAGCGCGGGCCCGACACGCCCGACGCTGGAAGCTGCTCGCGTTCGAGGGGGTGCGACCCGAGTTGGATGAGTGCGTGCGTTGCGGCGCATCCGAGCCCTTGGTCGCCTTCGATGTCACCGAGGGTGGCGTGCTGTGCCGGGCCTGCCGCAGCGGCGTGCCGATCTCGGAAACCGCGCTCGAGGTGATGCGGATGGTACTCGGCGGTCGCCTCAACGAAGCCCTGCTCCTGCCCGCCGGCCCTGTCACTCACGAAGTCGCCGGCCACGCCAACCGAGCCCTCGAGCACCACCTCGAACGCCGGCTCCGCACCGTCGCCATGTTCGAATCCTGACCGCGTCCGGTCCCGGCGTCCGCGCCGCCCCTGCGCGCCAACTTTGTCGGTCTCAAACGCTGAGCGTGTCGAGACCGACGCAGATGAATCTCCAGCGGGCTGATGCGTCGAGCCGCCGTAGCCTGGTCGGTCGTATGGCCGCCACCGAGCTCGATCAGATCGTCAACCTGTGCAAACGGCGGGGGTTCGTCTACCCGTCTGCCGAGATCTACGGCGGGTTCCGGTCCAGCTATGACTACGGCCCGCTCGGCTCATTGATGCTGCGCAACGTGCGCGAGGCATGGATCCGCACGATGGTGCAACTGCGCGACGACGTGGTGCTGATCGATGCTGCCATCCTCGGCCCGCCGCAGGTGTTCGAAGCGAGCGGTCATCTCGCCAACTTCAGCGACCCCCTCGTTGACTGCACGGAGTGCAAGCAGCGCTTCCGTGAGGACCACCTCATCGAGCCCGATGTCTGCCCAGGGTGCGGCGCGAAGGGTTCGTTCACCGAGGCACGGGCCTTCAACCTGATGTTCAAGACCCAAGCCGGCCCGGTGGAAGGCTCGGGCACCGAGGTGTACATGCGCCCCGAGACGGCGCAGGGCATGTTCGTCAACTTCACCAACGTGTTGCAGACCAGTCGCAAGAAGCCGCCGTTCGGCATCGCCCAGGTTGGCAAGAGCTTCCGTAACGAGATCACGCCCGGCAACTTCATCTTCCGTACCCGCGAGTTCGAACAGATGGAGATGGAGTTCTTCGTGCCCCCCGCAGAGGGCCCGAAGTGGTACGAGTACTGGTGCCGCACCAGGCTGCAGTGGTACATCGACCTCGGTATCCCGGCCGAAATGCTGATGCTACGCCCGCACGCCGACGACGAACTGAGCCACTACTCCACCGGTACCTCCGACGTCGAGTTCGCCTACCCGTGGGGCTGGGGCGAGCTCGAAGGCATCGCCCAACGTACCGATTTCGATCTGCGACAGCACGCTGAGCACAGCGGCCATAAGCTCGACTACTTCGACCAGGCCACCAACGAGCGCTACGTGCCGTTCGTGATCGAGCCGGCTGCCGGGGTCAACCGGGCGATGGCTGCGTTCCTGCTCGCCGCCTACGACGAGGACATCATCAACGGCGAGACCCGCACCGTTTTGCGTCTCCACCCGCGCCTCGCGCCGTACAAGGTGGCGGTGCTACCGCTCAGCAAAAAGGACACGCTCACCCCCCTCGCCAAGCAGATCCTGGCCACGCTGTCGGAGCGCTACATGTGCGACTACGACGAAACCCAAGCGATCGGCAAGCGCTACCGCCGCCAGGACGAAATCGGCACGCCGCTGTGCATCACGGTCGATTTCGACTCGCTCGACGACGGCGCCGTGACGATTCGTGACCGCGACACCACCGACCAGGTGCGTGTCCCGATCGGCTCGCTCGAGAGCGAACTGCGCAACCGTCTCGGGTTCTGACGGCGCTGCTACGGTGCCGCCGACCGAGATCGGCCCCGAACAAGGAGACCTATGATGTCCGCTGACACCCCCGAGAGCACCACGAGCCAGATAGCCGTCATTGCGAAGGTGCCTGCGGCACCGGGCAAGCGCGCCGAACTCGCTGCCGCGCTGCGGCAGGCGCTCACTGCGGCCGAGGGCGAAGCCGGCACGCTCGCGTATCTGCTCCATGAGGACGCCGGCGACGCCGACGTGTTGTGGATGTACGAGGTGTACGCCAACCAGGAAGCGCTTGATGTGCATCAGGGGTCGGCGACCTACAAGGCGCTCGGCCCGGCGATCACCCCGTTTCTCGGCGGCCGTCCCGAGCTGACGTTCATGGCCCCGATCGGCGGCAAGGGTCAGTTTGTCTGACTCAATTTGCCTGACCCTGTGCCCCTCGTGATCCGCTGATGGCCACGTACCTGGACCGCATCCTCGATCACCACCGGGCGATCGCGTCGGCCGACACGCGTCCGCTTCCCCCGCTCATCGAGCGCGCCATGGCGATGCCGACCCCGCGTGGGTTCGCCGCGGCACTTCTGGCAACCGGGCCGCTGCACGTGATCAGCGAGGTGAAGCGGCGCTCTCCGTCGAAGGGCGATCTCGCGATCGATCTTGATCCGGCCGAGTTGGCCGCTGCCTACGAACGTGGAGGAGCGTCGTGCCTGAGCGTGCTCACCGATGAGGAGTTCTTCGGTGGGTCCGCAGACGACCTCCAGCGGGCTCGTGCGGCCTGCTCGCTTCCGGTGCTGCGCAAGGACTTCACGGTGTCGCTGCACGACGTGTGTGACGCCCGCCTGATGGGGGCCGACTGTGTGCTGCTGATCGCTGCCGCGCTCGACAGCACGCTGCTGTCGCAGATGCATTCGCTGGCCGAGCAGATCGGTCTTGACGTGCTGGTCGAGATCCACGACCAAGCCGAACTCGAGGTCGCGCACGCTGCTGGCGCGTCGATGATCGGCGTGAACCAGCGCGACCTCGTGACGTTTCAGGTTGATCATGAACGTGCACTGCGAATGGCCGCAGCGATCCCCGAGGACATGGTGAAGGTTGCCGAGAGCGGAGTACGTGGCGCCGTCGACGCGGCTGCGTTGCACGATGCCGGCTATCACGCGGTACTCGTCGGCGAAACCCTCGTCACCTCAGCCGACCCGGCAGCCACGATCAGGTCGCTGCGTTCGGGCACCTGACACACCCGGCTCCTGACACGGAATTGATCACCTGTCGGGGCGGCCGCGCGGGTACCGTTGATTCCTCATGTTCGTCAAGATTTGCGGCATCACCAACGAAGACGATGCACTCCTCGCCGTTGCGATGGGGGCCGACGCGGTGGGGTTCATCTTTGCTCCGTCCACTCGGCAGATCGCCGCGAAGCAGGTGTACGACATCTGTCGCAGGCTGCCACCGGAGATCCTGACCGTCGGGGTCTTCCGCGACGAACATCCCGACCGTGTGCTCGACATCGTCGACCGCTCCGGCGTGAAAGCCGCCCAGTTGCACGGCTTCGAGACGCCGGCAATGGTGGCCGAAGTCGCGACACAGGTCCGCTGGGTGATCAAAGCGGTTGTCGCCGGGAGCGCCGATGCGGCCCGCGCCGATCAGTTCGGTGCCCACATGGTGCTCGTTGACGCCCCATCGCCCGGTGCGGGCATCGTGTTCGACTGGCAGTTGCTGTCCGATCTGCCCGAGGGACCCAAGTACGTGCTGGCCGGCGGGCTCACACCGGACAACGTTGGTGCCGCCGTTGCCGGAGGTCGGCTATGGGGAGTCGACGTGTCGAGCGGTGTCGAGCGGGTGCCGGGCCGTAAGGACCCGATGAAAGTCAAGGCGTTCATCGAGCGGGCGCGGGCCGCGGCCCCGGTTCCGCACCGCGGCCCCGATGAGCTGCCATACGACTGGGCCGACGAGTTCTGATGCGAGTTGCGATGCGATGTAACTGGAGACCGACATGACTTTGATGGCCGAGCCGTCTTCCACCGGCCGCTTCGGGGAGTTCGGCGGCAGGTTCGTGCCCGAAACCCTTGTTCCCGCATGCGAGGAGCTCGAAGCGGCGTTCCGCGAGGCGTGGGCCGATCCTGTTTTTCGTGACGAGCTGCATGTGCTGTTGCGCGACTATGCCGGACGGCCATCAATCCTGACCGAGTGCCACCAGCTCGGAGCCCGACTCGGGCTGCGTCTGGTGCTCAAGCGCGAAGACCTCAACCACACCGGCTCGCACAAGATCAACAACGTGCTCGGTCAGGCGCTACTCGCCAAACGGATGGGCAAGACCCGGCTCGTCGCCGAAACCGGAGCCGGCCAGCACGGTGTCGCCAGCGCTACCGCGGCCGCCCTGTTGGGGTTGGAGTGCAAGGTGTACATGGGTGCTGTCGATGTGGAACGCCAAGAACTGAACGTGTTCCGGATGCGCCTGCTCGGCTCGGAGGTCGAAGCGGTCAACAGCGGTAGTCGGACCCTGAAAGATGCCGTGAACGAAGCGATGCGCGACTGGGTGGCCACAGTCGGCAACACGCACTACTGCCTCGGTTCCGTGATGGGGCCGCACCCGTATCCATGGATGGTACGCGAGTTCCACCGGGTGATCGGCGACGAGGCACGTGAGCAAAGCCGCCAGAGGTTTGGCACCGATCCCGATGTAGTCGTCGCCTGCGTCGGAGGTGGGTCCAATGCGATGGGGATCTTCAGCGGCTTCGTCGATACCGACGCGCGGCTCGTGGGGGTCGAACCGGCCGGGGGGGCCGCAGTCGGCCGCGGCGTCCCGGGGGTGGTACACGGCATGCGCAGCTATCTGATGCAAGACGAGCACGGCCAGGTGCAAGAGGCGCAATCGATCTCCGCCGGCCTCGACTATCCCGGCGTCGGACCGGAGCACTCCTATCTTGCGTCGATCGGGCGCGCCGAGTACCCGTGCGTCACCGATCAGGAGGTGATCGAGGCCTTCCAACTACTGGCTCGTTCCGAGGGCATCATCTCGGCGCTGGAGAGTGCGCACGCATTGGCCTGGATCGTGCGTGCGGCGCCGTCGCTGGCTGGGCAGACGGTGCTGATGAACCTGTCGGGACGAGGCGACAAAGACGTCGCCCAGATGATGGAGATCCTGCGGTGAACGACCATGGCGATACGGCGCACACCGATCAGTTCGGGCAGATGGAGCGAGCCTTGCGCGCCAAGCGTGCCGCTGGACGAAAGCTGCTCGTGCCGTACATCACAGGGGGATTGCCCGGATGGGAGCATGCACTGCGCGCCGCGGTTGCCGCTGGCGCCGATGCAATATCGAGATCGGCATCCCGTTCAGCGACCCGGTGATGGATGGACCGGTGATCCAGCAGGCGTCGCAGAAGGCGCTCGACGCTGGAGCGACACCGGTATCGATCCTGCACGAGGCACGCGAGCTCGACGTTGGTGTCCCCCTCGCCGTGATGACGTACTACAACACCGTGCATCACGCGGGGCACCACCGCTTCGCCGAATCGCTCGCGGTTGCTGGGATCGTTGCTGCGATCGTGCCTGATCTGCCCCTCGACGAGTCGGGACCGTGGTGCAGCGCTGCTGACGACTCGGGAATCGAGACGGTGATGCTCGCCGCCCCCACCGCACCCGACGCGCGTCTGCCGCGGATCTGTGCCCGAGCGCGTGGGTTCGTGTACTCAGTGGGTCTGCTCGGCGTGACCGGCGAGCGTTCCACGCTCGCCGCCACGGCGACCGCGCTCGCAGCGCGGCTGAAAGCCATCACCCACACGCCGGTCCTGGTGGGGGTCGGGGTGTCAAACGCGGCGCAGGCATACGAGGCGGTGCAGGTTGCCGACGGCATCGTGCAGGGTGCCTCGGTGATGCGCCGCTTCCTCGAAGCCGGCCCGGACGCAGTCGGTGAGTACGTGGCTGAGGTTCGTGCTGCGATCGACCGGGATGAGCACCGGTGACTGATCCGGCGATCCCCATCGTTGCGGGCGTTGATCCGGACTTTGATCCGGCGTGCGAACTGTGCGAGGCGGCTCCGCTCACCGAGCGCTTCTACGAAGACGACGTGTGCTGGATCGCCGAGTGCGAGTCATGTTCGGTGCCGATGGTGGTCTGGAAACGGCACGACCCGGATCCCCCTGAGGAAATCCGGGTCGTGTTATCCCGAAAAATTGCTGCGATCATGGAGATCCACTTCGAAAACGATTGGTGGCTCGATGACAACCTGAGGAGTATTGCTCACCACTACCACGCTCACGCGAGGACCCGTGGTGGCTCCTTGGGACGTTCGCTGCGTCGACGTGCGACGCAATGAATCAGCAGGGATGGCCGGTGGGCTTGGTGTTCATCGCTCTCCTTGGATAGTTGTCGGCGTAACGCTCACCCGCCCGTTGACTCCGGCTGGCCCTTCAGGTCAGGTTGACCTTCATGATCGTCTGGAATTCGTCTCGGTCGAACGCTGAGCGCAAGGTAACACATACTGTGGGGGGAAGCGCAAGGGGGCACGGTTGTTTTTTTCGAAATATTCTCGACGCGCGGTGGCAATCGCGGGGTCCAATTGGTCCCACTGCTCACCCAGTGTCACCTAAAGGTCAAGATCGTGTTGACGATGGTTCTCGCGTTCGGTAGAAGTAATCTTGCTGTGAGTGAGCAACCACGCGGAGGTGGAATGTGACGGATGCCACACAACCAGGCAGAACGCCCAGGTCGTCGCGTGAGGATGCGCCGCTGCCCCGGCCGACGGATCTCCTGGCTCACCGGCCACCGTTCCTCTTCGTCGACGTGATCACCGCGCTGCATCCCGGTCAGTCGGCGAGCGGGACCTGGAAGTTGAGGGGTGATGAATGGTTCTTCGCTGGCCACTTTCCCGGGCGTCCGACGCTTCCCGGTGTCCTGATGTGCGAAGCGATCGCCCAGGTTGGCGCGCTGGCAGTGCTCAGCGACGCCCGCTTCGCTGGCAAGCTCCCATTATTTGGCGGCCTCGACGGGGCGCGCTTTCGTCGTCAGGTCGGTCCTGGCGACACCCTCCAAATTGAGGTGGAACTCACCAGAATGTCCAGCCGGGCAGGCAAAGGCCTAGGAAGGGCGCTCCTCGACGGAGCCGTGGCTTGTGAGTGCGAACTGATGTTCATCCTGGTCAAGCCCTAAACCTCAACCGGATCCTCTGGGGCGAAGTGTAAACCTTGAGTCGAACGTGAGGGTGTGGTCAGACTGGCGGGGGACCGATGATGACGGTTCCGTTGTGGCCGCCGAACCCGAAGTTGTTTGACATGACCGGCCCCGGTTCCCATGACCGCGGTGCGCCGATGACGAGATCGATCCCGGCGCCAGCGAGTACATCGGTGGTGTTCGCGGTGGGGGGGATCAACCGGTGCTCGATCGACAGCAAGGCTGCGGCCGCCTCGAGCGCGCCAGCAGCACCGAGAGCGTGACCGGTGACGCCTTTGGTCGACGTCATCGGCGGCATCGCGTCGGCGAACACCACGCCAACTGCCGCTGCCTCGGCAGCGTCGTTGAGTGGCGTGGACGTGCCGTGGGCGTTGATCTGGGCGATTTCGGCAGGAGTCAGACCGGCATCGTCGAGCGCTACCCGCATGCAGCGGATCGCGCCCACTCCTCCTGGAGCGGGGGCGGTGATGTGGTGGGCATCGGCGTTGCTGGCCGCGCCGATGATCTCACCGACGATCGGGGCGCCCCGGGCGACTGCGTCGTCGTAGGTTTCCAGCACGAACACCGCCGCGCCCTCGCCCATCACGAAGCCATCGCGGGCCGCATCGAAGGGCATGCTGGTTCCACTCGACGACAGTGCGGTCATGTTGGCGAACCCAGCTATGGCAGTGGGAGTGATGCAGGCTTCGGAACCGCCGGTGACGGCTGCGTCGCACATCCCCCACGAAATCAGCCGTGCCGCGTAACCGATGGCGTGGCTGGATGCCGCACACGCGGTGACGATGGTCTCATTGGGTCCCTGGAGGCCGTAGCGCATCGAGATCGCCGCGCCAGAGGCGTTGGCCATCAGCATCGGGATCAGGAACGGCGAAACTCGCCGCTCACCTTTCTCGAGGCGGATTTGGACCTGATCCTCGAGTGTCTGCAGGCCACCGATACCTGACGCGAAGATGGTCGCAATGCGTTCCGCCGGTACCGCTGGGCGGCCTGCGTGCTCGAATGCTTCTGCGGCGGCGGCGACCGCGAACTGTTCGACACGATCAGCCCGACGCGCATCCTTGGCGTTGTCGAACCAGGGGAGCGGATCCCACTCGGCGATCGTGGTGACCTTGCGGTCGGTGATGCCGGGACCGATGAGCCCCTGCCAGAACGCTGGCTTGCCGATGCCGCAGGGTGCGACGACGCCGTATCCGGTGATGACGACGCGCCGGCCGCGGCCGTCCATCAGAGCTTGCCGACGACCAAGTCGTATGCGTGCCCGACGGTCTCGACGCCTTCCAGCTCTTCCTCCGGTACTTCCACGCCGAACTCTTCCTCGAGCGCCATGACGAGCTCGACAAGGTCGAGGCTGTCGGCATCGAGGTCGTCGCCGAACTTGGCGTCGTACACAACGGCCGCTTCGTCGACCGACAGCACCTCGACGGCGCACTTCTTGAAACGGGCAAACAGTTCTTGGTCCACGAGGGTCTCCTTGATTATGTGGTGTGCTGAATCTAGTGGCCCATGCCGAGTCCGCCATCGACCGGGATGACTGCTCCGGTGATGTAGGCGGCATCGGCGGATGCCAGGAACGTGACGACGCCCGCGATCTCGTCGGGCGAAGCCATCCGTCCGAGCGGGACCGCGGCGGTGAGATCCGCCAATCTCTTCTCGCCGAGCGTGGCGGTCATGTCGGTTTCGACAGGGCCCGGGGCGACGACGTTGACGGTGATGTTGCGTGAACCCAGTTCGCGGGCCAACGAACGGGCCAGGCCAACGAGGCCCGCCTTCGATGCAGCGTAGTTGGCCTGTCCTGCTGAGCCGAGCAGCCCGACTACCGATGACATGAACACGATGCGGCCACGTCGGGCTCGCACCATCGACTGTGCGGCACGTTTACTGACCCGGTACGCAGCCGTGAGGTTGGTATCGATCACCGACGTGAAATTGGACTCGCTCATCCGCAAGATCAGCCCGTCGTGGGTGATGCCAGCATTGGAGACGAGTACCTCGACGGTGCCAAAGTGGGCCTCCACAGTGGCGAACGCCTCATCGACGCTGTCGGCTGAAGTGACGTCGCACTGCACACCGAACAGGTCGTCCGGTGGTGCCGAGGTGTTGTACGTGACCGCGACCTGGTCGCCGAGCGCGGCAAAGCGATGCGCGCAGGCCAAGCCGATGCCACGTGCTCCGCCAGTGACGAGAACTACTCGGCTCACGCGCCGCCGCCCCAGCGAAGCACCGCGCTGGCAGCCGTCATGCCGGCGCCGAAGCCGACGAGGAGGACGAGATCGCCGGCCTTGGCGCGTCCCGCGTCGAGTGCGGCGCACAACGCCAGCGGTACGGAGGCCGACGATGTGTTGCCGGTGTCGTGCAGCACGGTGACACGCTTTTCCACCGGGAAACCGAGGCGCTCGCAGGCCGCGTTGATGATGCGGATGTTGGCCTGGTGGGGCACGACGAGTGCGATGTCATCAGCGGTGACGCCGGCATGGTTCATTGACTTCGTCGCCGAGTCGACCATGATCCGCACGGCGCGGCGGAACACCTCTTTGCCCTCCATCTGGATCATGCCGCCAACCTCGGCGTACAGGAACCGCTCGGCACTCCCGTCGGCGTCGAGGTCCCACCCGAGCATCTGGCCGGGCCCGTCGCACGCCTCCACGATCACGGCTCCTGATCCGTCTGCGAACAGAATGGCGGTGTTGCGGTCGGTCCAGTCGGTGATCCGGGCCAACGTGTCGGTGCCGATGCACAACACGTTGCGCGCACCCATCGCGATCAGCCCGTGCGCCATCACCAATCCGTACATGAACCCGGAGCAGGCCGCGTTCACGTCGAATGCGCCACACTTCAAGCCCAGCTCGTTGGCCACCCCGGGGGCGCTGGCCGGTACGACACGGTCGGGTGTGGTGGTGGCGAGCACGACGGCATCGATGGAGGACAAATCGACACCGGACATCTCGAGCGCTTTACGGCCGCTCTCGACGGAAAGATCGGTGGTGGTGCCGCCGACGTGGCGTTGGTGGATGCCGGTTCGGTCCACGATCCAGTCGTGTGACGTCTCGAACATCTGCTCGAGGTCGTAGTTGGTGAGCACCTTCGGGGGTAACGCAGTGCCCCAGCCGGTGATGATGCCGCCACGAATTCCATCGGGAGTCTTGGGCATGTCAGACCGTCCTCAGCCAGGCGATCGGTTGGCGCAGCGTGACCCGCTCGCCGGGGACCGCGATGTAGCTCTGCAGCACACCGTCGAAGGCCGAGCGGACTTCGGTGTCGCCGATGTGGCCGATGACCGTGCCGACGTTGATGTGGGAGTGATCGGCGATGTCGACCGGTTCGAACACGCCGGCAGCGGGACTGACCACGAGCCGCTCGGCGGCGAAGAGGTGTTCCCCCTCATGTGACGGCGCGGTGGACGGCGGCGTCGAGCGCACCCAGTCGAGCAGCTTGTCCAGATCCTCTGGGGTGGAAATCGACAGGGTTCGCACTGCGTCGACGGTGCGCTTGGCCATACCGGTCAGCACGGCGCCGGGCCCGAGTTCGACGAAGTCGGTCACGCCAAGCGACGACAGCGTGAGCAGGCAGTGCTTCCAGCGTACGGGGCTGCTGAGCTGCGCGGAGAGAAGGCTCGACCAATCGGCTCCATTGTCATGGGCGAGCGCGTCGACGTTGGACACCACCGGCACATCGATGTCTCGGGGGCTCGCTTCGGCGATGGCCTTGCGCAGCCGGTCGCGGGCGGGTGCCATGTATGGCGTGTGGAACGCTCCGGCGACCTGGAGGGCCATCACCTTCTTGGCCCCGAGATCTTTGGCCTCGACCGAGGCTTTGGCCACCCCCTCGGGCGACCCGGCGATCACAACCTGGCCGGGGGCGTTGAAGTTGGCGACCCACACGTCGCTATCGGCACGGCGGCAGGCAACCTCGACGAGGTCGTCGTCAAGGCCGAGCACAGCGGCCATGGTCCCGGGGTTGTCGTGTCCCGCCTCGTGCATCGCGTCGGCCCGCTCGCAAACCAGGCGCACACCTTCGTCGAAGCCGAGCGCACCGGTCGCGGTGAGGGCGGTGTACTCGCCGAGGCTGTGGCCGGCGCAGAAGCTGGGCTCCACGCCGAGACGCTCGACCGCATCGAGCACGATCAGGCTGGAGACGAACGTGGTCAGTTGCGCGTTGCGGGTGTCTTTCAACTCGTCGGCGTCGGCATCGAGCAGCAACCGCGCCACATCTCGATCGGCAACCTGCGACGCCTCGTCGACAAGCTCCCAACTCTCGTGGTCGACCCAGGGTCGGCCCATGCCCGGCCGTTGTGATCCCTGACCGGGGAAGGTGAATGCAAGCATGGTGCTCGGCGGTGCTCCTCGTGCGGGTTGACTCCCGTGGCCAACCTTAGACGCGTCGTACGTACTGGTCCTCGCTTACTGGCGGGTAACCGAAGTCGTGTCGTGAACGGCCCGACCCCGGCTATCGTGTCGCCGTCGCTCGCCCGAGTGGCGGAATGGCAGACGCGACGGACTCAAAATCCGTTGTCCGAAAGGGCGTGTGGGTTCGAGTCCCACCTCGGGCACCAGGTGCAGTTCTCGTCCAGCGGCATTTTCGAAGCGAGGGCAAGATCTCGTCTGCTGCGACGTGGCGCCTTGCCGACTTGAGGGCTGAGCAACCGGAGTGTTCGCCTCAGACGATGATGAGCTCGAGTGTCGGATCGAGCAGTGAGAGGTCAGTGGGATCCGAAGTGACGACGCGCTGGGCAGATCGACGGGCGCAGATCACCACGTGAGCATCGACGACGTCGGAGGTGCCGCTCGCCGCCAGCAGTTTCCCGACGTTCACCGCGTCGACGCGGTCGAGCGGCACGAGGTCGCTGGTGGGTTGGCGGATGAGCCTGGAAAGCCGAGCTTGACGCTCGGGGCGTCGGATCGCCTGAGCGAGCGCTGACGAGGGAATAGTCACTCGGCTGTTCGTCTGGATTGCACGGGCGAGCAGGACGATGACTCGGCGCTCGTTGCGGTCTAACGCGATGAGCCCACCTGCGTCGAGCGTGATGCCGGCCATCACGCAGCCGATCGTCGTCGAGCCTTAGGTACACCGAGCGCAGCGTCGGCCCAAGCCCTCTCATCGGCCGACATGGGTCCACCACTCTCATCGAGGGCCTGGCCGAGCATTGCCCCCCACCCGGCTACATCGTCGAGCGCGACACCCACGGCGTGCTGAACAAATCCGGACACGCTCGCGGCGCGACCGGCCTTGACCAAGTTACGGATCTGCTGGACGTGTTCGTCGTCCAAAGTGATCGTGATCTTCTTTGATGCCATACCAATCACCATACCAACAATGACTCCTCAACGGGCGGCCGGCGAGTTGCACGCTGCAGGGAACTTTCCGGAGCAGCGGATGGCCGGTGGTGTTCACGTTCCTGCCCGATGATGCTGATGCCGATCTGACAGTCACTTCGTGAAGTGGGCAGGCTGCAACTCCACCAGGATTCGTGGAGACTCGCCGACCCCTCGTGCCGCGCGAGGTGGCTCAGCGTCGTCGAGAAGAAGCGGGATGACCGCATGGCAGGCGACTCGAAGACGCTGCTCCAAGTGGTCAGCCGGTGGGGACTCAAGTTCGATTGTCACTGTCCGAGATCCTTTGATGCGCTTCAATGCTCGATGAGGCGTGGATTTGACGGTGCCCGCTGGCCAGCCGAGCGACGCGGCGATGTCGGCTTCGCTCAAATCGAGCCAGTACCGAAGGACGACCACGGCATGTTCGCGAGATGGCAGCTCCGCAACCGCGGCCCACGTTCCACACCCATACTCTGACCTGACGCCGCAGCCCACCAATCGGTTCCTGACGCTGCCGGCTCGCCAGTGCCATGTTTGAAGGAGAGATGGCGAGTTGGTCGGAGTTTAGTTGAACGGGTATCTCCCGGGGTGATGTTCAGGCCACTTGTATCTCTGAAAGCCATACGAAATATGGTGAACATGGATCGATTGGCGTCGAACGTGAGTACGCTTTCAGAGATGGCGGCGGACTCTCAAGACAGCTTTGACGACCTTGTGTCGCTCGAAGATCTCGCTGAGTTGTTGGCCGCGCACGAACGTCAACACGCAACGCTGGCGGTGGCCGCGGTACGGCTTGCCAACACCGGTATGTGGGCACTCGATGGTCATGTCTCGATGGGCGCATGGCTCCGCGATCAGTGTCGGATGAGCCGTATCGACGCCAACCGGCTGCTTCGCGAAGGCAGATTCCTGGTTGCCAACGAACTCATCGGTGAAGCTGCTGTGAGCGGCGTGTTGTCGGCCGGTCAAGTCGCCGCGATACGCAACATGGTCACTGCGCCGGTCGCTGAGTTGTTTCATGAACGCCAACACGATGTGATCGACGACGTAGACGGATTGTCGGTCGCCGAGTCCGAGATTGCGTGTCGGACGTGGCGCGAGTACGCGGAAGCGATCGTGGAGATGCCCGAGCCGGTGGTTCCGTCACGTTCGTGGCGCGCCGCGCGTGCCGGTGATGGATCGCTGCTAGGTGGGTTCGTGTTCGATCCCGTTGGCGCCGCCGAGGTGGAGCAAGCCTTGGGCACTGCTCGTCGTCGCCCGAGTGGTGCCAATGATGCTCGGAGCGCAACTACTCGAAACGCGGACGCGGTGGTGGAGATCATGTCGTTCTTCAACGCGAACCACGCTGGTACCGGTACACCGCGGAATCGCCCCGACGTCACCATGAACATCCAAGTCGACAACCTCGACACCGCATACGCTGACAATCCCACCCCGCAATCAGACCAGCAGAGCCAGTCGCTACAGCCGGACCAAACGGCCCGGGTGGGGACGCATGACCAGTCGGGCGAGCCGAAGGCGATGTTCACCGCGCGTGGGTTCACGGTGGATGGACAGTTGCTGCCAGGTTGGGCGACCGAGGCGTACCTGTGCGACTGCACTTTGCAACGGGTGCTGCGCTCCGGATCGGTCGTGCTTGATTTCGGGCGGGCCACTCGCACGGTTCCGACACCACTGTGGCGTGCCGTGCTCGCCCGCGATGGCGGATGCCGGCATCCCGGATGTGACCGGCCCGGCAAGTACTGCGATGCCCATCACATCCGGTGGTGGCGACGGCATGGCGAAACCAAAATCGACAATCTGATGATGCTATGCAGTTATCACCATCACCTGATCCACCGGCAGGACTGGAAGATCACCCTGCAAGCCAACGGCGACGTCCACTTCATCACCCCTGACGGACGCACCCTGATCTCCAAACCCCGCGGCCACCCCACGATCCGCGCCGCCTGAACCAGCGCACGCGACGTCAGGTCGGGGTGATGGGTAACTCGTCGACGGACAGGGGGAGGCGGATCCGCCAGCTCGGGTAGACATTGGTGCCGGGCAGGTTGGGTTGTTGTACGGCTGCGGCAAGGTCGTCGGTGCTCAGCAGGCGCAACCGTGCCGGCGAGTTGAGCAACGCATCGTGCGCGGCGTCGATCGCTTGTTGCGCCGTTGACGCTTCTGGCGCGACGGCTGCTAACCGGGCACGCTCGGGGTCGCCTTCCGGTCGGTCAAACATGGTGGCAATCGTCGGCAAGTCGTGGGTAGTGATTGTCGCCAACGATGCTGTCGGCCACTGCGACGGGGGATCGGGCTCGAACCACAACACCTTCGTACCGGCGATGTTGCGCGCCGCGAGCTTGGCCCGAACCTCGGGCTCGACGGTGCCGAGGTCTTCGCCGATCACGAACGCTCCGGCCCGCGTGGCCTCGAGGCACAGGATCGCCAACAGCTCCTCGGCCGGGAAGCGGACGTATGCACCGGTTCGTGGAATGGCGACCTCGATGGGATGAGCGAGGGGAATCCAGTACTGGCGGAACAGGCCCATCACATGGTCGATGCGTAACCCGGCGACACCCCGGAACGCTGCCCGCAACGTGTCGATGTAGGGCTGATAGCCAGCGGCCTTTAACTTCCACGGCACGAACGGGGGGATGCCCCAGTCCTGCCCGGCGGCATTGAACGGATCGGGTGGCGCTCCGATGCGTACCCCGTCGGCAAGCATGTCCCTGTACTCGAACGCATCGGCACCGTGGGGTGCGAAGCCGATCGCCAGGTCTCCGATGAGTGAGATCCCGGTCGCGGCGACGGCAGCGAGTTGTTCGTCGAACCTGAGCTGCAACCACTCGTGGAACCTGGCGCGGTGCAGCAACTCCGGATCGCCAAGCCCGTCGCCGAGCGCCTCGGGCCAGCCCGCCCAGTCGTCGCGCAGCGTGTCGCACCACGCGTTCCAGATCGAAACTGAGCTGGGATCGGGTGGGTCCTCGACTGCATCGAACTCGGCTTCGAGCACTGAACGCTTGGCGATCCACACATCGTCGTGGGAGATCAGGTGGCCGGGATCGCAGCGCAAGCTGGCAGGCACCGGTGCATCAATGCCGAGCAGCATCGGATTTCGGGTCCGGCGCGAGCTCGGATAGTACGGGCTCGGCTCCTGCGGCAGCGTCGGGGCTGGTTGGTGCAGCGGGCTCATCATCAACGCGGTGCCACCCGCATCGGCGACACGTTGCGCCAACCGGCGCAGGTCGTGGAGGTCGCCAATGCCCCACGACTCCTCGCTCCACAGCGCGTAGATCTGTGCGGCCGCTCCCCATCCCTGCGGCATCGGTGGGCATGCTGACGGGTGAACGATCAACTGCGTGGCCGGCCCGCCGTCGACCGGAACGAGGTGGTGGTACCCGAACGGCAGGTCGTGCGGCAGGCGGGTGACGGGCGGGCATAGTTCCCGGTCGCTCGCCGTGCTGCCTTCGACGACGACCCGGCACGGGCCCCACAGGTCATGGCCGGTGCCCTGCTCGACGAACCAGATCGGCGGGACTTCGCCGAGCTCACCCATCGCCGCGCGCAACCTTGCTCGGGTTTCATCCGACGTCGCGTGCCACGTGCCATCAAGGTCGTGGTACCCGTCGGTGATACCCCACTCGTCGTCCACCTCGTCATTCTGTCGGCATGGGCCGGCCTGGCGCGGGACCAACCGCTGATCCCTACACTCGGCGGCGGTGAGCAAGCGGACGATCGAGCGAAAGTTGCGGCGCAACTCCGATCGGCTGCGCGCGCTGCGCGACGACTTGAGTGTGGTCGACGCCCAACTCGCCCAACTCGCCGACGAAGCGGGTGAGTGGCAGGTCCGGGCGCTCGTGGCGGATTCGCCAGGTGCCGACGTGGAGCATCGTCACGCCCAAGAGCATGCCGACGCGATGACCGGCCATCGTCAGCATGTCCTCGCCTCAATTGCCGAGCTCGAACAACGCCAGGACCAGCTCCTCGACGAGATGTCGCGGTCCTGACATGCGGTCCTGAAGCTCCCGCGCCGATCGGGCTCCGTGTCATGCTTGAATGTCGGCGGGCTCGACGTGAAAGGACACCATTCGTGACCATCCGCGTGGTGATTGCAGAAGACGAAGCCATCATCCGGCTCGATCTCAAGGAATCTCTTGAAGAAGAAGGCTACGAGGTCGTCGGCGAGGCCGGCCGGGGGGATCAGGCGATCGAACTGGTTCGCTCGCTGCGTCCAGATCTGGCCATCCTCGACATCAAGATGCCAGGCGTCGACGGGCTCACCGCAGCGCGCACGATCGCCTCGGAACGAATCTGCGCGGTGCTCATGCTCACCGCGTTCAGCCAACGCGAGATCATCGAAGAGGCTCGCGACGCAGGCGCCCTCGCCTATCTCGTCAAGCCCTTTCAAAAGCACGACCTCATCCCTGCGATGGAGGTGGCGATCGGCCGCTTCCGTGAGCTGCAAACCCTCGATGGTGAAGTCGACGCGCTCGGCGAGCAGCTCGAGGCGCGCAAGGTTCTCGACCGGGCCAAGGGTGTGTTGATGGACGAGTGTGGGTTCCGCGAGCACGAGGCGTTCACGTTCATCCAACGCAGCGCCATGAGCCAACGCAGCCGGATGCGCGACGTGGCCGACCAGATCATCGCGGGCACGCTCCGTCCATGATCGCCCGTTCATGATCGCCCGTTCATGAAGCTGCTCTTGCTGGACGGCAACTCGCTTACCTACCGAGCGTTCTTTGCCCTGCCGACTGATATGGCCACCGCCAGCGGGCAGGTGACGAACGCGGTGATCGGCTTCACCTCCATGCTGATCAACTTGTTGAAGGACCACCAGCCCGACGGCATCGTGGTGGCCTTCGACAGGCCGGAGCCCACCTTTCGCCACGAGATGCACGTCGAGTACAAGGCCCAGCGCGAGGCTGCGCCCGACATCTTGCGCCAACAGATGGGGCTCGTCCGCCAGGTGCTCGAAGCGCTGCGGATCACTGTGCTCGAACTGGCCGGGTGGGAGGCCGACGACATCATCGCCACGATCAGTCAGCAGGCCACCCACGACGGCCACGACATCATCATCGTCACCGGAGACCGCGACAGCTACCAGCTCGTCAAGGACCCGCACGTGAAGGTGCTCTACAACCGCCGCGGCGTCAGCGACTACGCCTTCTACGACGAGGCCGGGATCGCCCAACGAACTGGTGTGACTCCGGCCCAGTACGTCGATTACGCGGCACTCCGCGGCGATCCGAGCGACAACCTGCCCGGTGTCCCGGGGGTGGGGGAGAAGACCGCCGCCAAGCTGATCAACACCTACGGCGATCTCGACGGCATCTTCGCCAACGTCGATGCGCAGACCCCGAAGCTGCGCGAGTCACTGATCGCCAACGAAGCCCGGGCCCGTCTGAACCAGGAGCTGATGGTGCTGCGCGGTGATGCTCCGGTGGTGGTCGACCTCGGTTCGCTGACCGTCGACCCCGACCAGCCCGAGGTTCGCCGGCTGTTCGATTTTCTTGAGTTCAAGTCGTTGTACGACCGGTTGTACGACGCGCTCGGCGCAGCCGGCAGCGTGCCGGCGATGCCATCCGGTGAGGTGCTGCACGCCGAGATCACTCCTGCGGCCGACGCGAACCAGGCGGCTGCAACGATCGACGGGCTAGCCCGCGTGGACCTGGCGGTCTCGTGGGCGGGAATGCCAGGCCGCAGCTCGATCGAGGGCATTGCCGTCGTCATCGATGCAGCGGTCGGCGACGTGCTGTGGATTCCGCCTGCGCTTGTCGGCGACTCGGTCATACTCGCTGCGCTTGCACGCCACCCGCACCTTCGCGGGCACCACGTGAAGGCGCTGATGCGCGCAGCGCTTGCGGCAGGCCAACCGATCTCCGGGCTCGAACTCGATACGGCGATCGCTGCGTACCTCATCGACCCGGCCGAAACCCGCTACTCCGTCGCCGCGCTGACCGAGAAGTACACCCGGTACCGGCTGGGCGAGGCGGACGGAAGCGTTGCTGGGCAACTCGACTTCGGCGAGCAGGGCGACGGCAGGGCCGAACTCGCCGCCGAAGCGCTCGCCGTGACCCACCTCGCCGACGCGCTCGCTGACGCACTCGTCCAGCAGGGCATGAGCGAGCTGTACCGCACCATCGAGAACCCGCTGGTCGAGGTACTGGCCAAGATGGAACACGTCGGCATCGCTGTCGATGTCGCCGAACTACGCAAGCTAAATGAGCGCCTGACGGCCGATGTGGAACGCCTCGGTGCCGAGCTGCAAGCGGTGGTCGGACGCCCGTTCAACATCAACTCGCCCGTGCAGCTTCGCGACATCCTCTACACCGAACGGGGCCTGGTCCCCGGCAAGAAGACCAAGACCGGGTTCTCCACCGACGCGGCGACGTTGGAGAAGCTGCGTGGCGAGTGGCCCGAGTTCATCGAGCCGCTGTTGCAGTACCGCGAAGTGGAGAAGCTGCGCAGCACATACGGAACCGGCTTGCTGCAGGAAGTGGCGCCAGATGGTCGCATCCACGCCACCTTCAACCAGACCGTCGCCCGCACCGGCCGACTGAGCAGCGATCAGCCGAACCTGCACAACATCCCGGTCCGCAGTGACGAAGGGCGGTTGTTCCGCAAGGCGTTCATTCCAGCACCCGGACACATCTTGCTCGTCGCCGACTACAACCAGATCGAGCTTCGCTGCATCGCCCACCTCGCCGGCGACCCGGGCCTGATCGAGGCGTTCGCCAACGGTGACGACATCCACAACGCCACCGCCTCGCGGGTGTTCGCCGTCGAGCCCGGCGCCGTCACCGTCGAGCAGCGCTCGAAGGCCAAGATGGTCAGCTACGGCCTGGCCTACGGGATGGAGGCGTACGGCCTTGCCCAGCGCCTCGGCATCCCCACCGACGAAGCAACGGTGATCCTCGATGCGTACTTTGCCGCCTTCCCCAACGTGAAGGCCTACATGGAACGCACCGTCGTCGAGGCGCGCATGCGCGGCTACACCGAGACCTTGTTCGGCCGCCGCCGCCCGATCCCGGAGCTGTCCAACTCCAACTTTCGCATCCGTCAAGCGGGGGAGCGCCAGGCGATGAACGCAGGCATCCAAGGTCTCGCCGCCGACATCTTCAAGGTGGCGTTGGTACGCATCGACCAAGCCCTCGTCGAACAGCGGCTGGCATCGCAGGTTGTGCTGCAGGTGCACGATGAGGTCGTGGTCGAGGTACCCGATGCCGAACGTGAGGCCGTACATCCGCTGGTGATCGAGATCATGCGCAACGCGGCCGAACTCGATGTGCCGCTCGAGGTGAACGTGGCCTGGGGACACACCTGGGCCGATGCCAAAGGCTGAGCCCCGGTGAGCGACGATGCGACGGAGCGTCATCACTGGTTCGAACCGATCGCCGATCATCTTGGCGAGGCGTACTTGCGCTACTCGTTCACCAAGGGCACCGTGCAGGAGGTGGATCATCTGGTCGGTGCACTCGGGCTGGAGCCCGGCGACCGAGTGCTCGATGTCGGCTGTGGGCCGGGGCGACATGCCCACGAGTTGGGCCGCCGGGGAGTGACAGTCGTCGGCATCGACATCTCCGCCCGGTTCATCGAGTTGGCCCGCCGTGATGCACCACCATGCACCTCGTTCCATCACCTCGACGCACGCAACCTCGCCAGCCTGACCGGTCCCGGCATCGGCTTGTTTGATGCGGTGATCTGCCTGTGCCAGGGCGCATTCGGGCTGATGACCGAGAACGGCGACGACGAGGCGGTGATCGCCGGGATCAGCCACGTCCTGCGACCCGGCGGCCGGCTGGCGCTCAGCGCGTTCAACGCCTACTTCTCAGTGAAGTATCACGAGGCGAGCAGCTTCGACGCGGCGACCGGTGTCAGCCACGAACGCACCGGGGTGCGCAACGACCAGGGCGAGGCTCGCGAGGTCGACCTGTGGACGGGCTGCTACACGCCTCGTGAGCTACGCGTGCTGCTGCGCGCCCATGGCCTGCGGGTCGACCGGATCAGCAGTGTCGAACCTGGGGCCTACGGCGATGACGAACCGACCACGGAATCCCCGGAGTTCTTGGTCATCGCAACCCGATGCTGATCTCGGGGAACAACTCGGCGACAACCGACCCGGTTCCAAGGGGTTGCAACTGATATCCTCGTACGGTCCAGATTCGTCGGACAGTTCAGCATTCCCATCCACCCCCACAGCAACCCACAGCAACCCACATCAACATTGTTCGAAAGCACCATCCCCTTGTCCGATACCTCAACCACCTCAACCGTCAGCGCACCCGACAGCAGCTCCAATCCGATGGGTACGTTCGACGACGAGGGCAACTACACCCCTCGCCAGGTCATCTCCGATGATCTCGGCATGTCGTTCGCCGATGCGATCGACGGCACGCTCGTCGAAGTCGAAGACGGCCAGATCGTCAACGGCACGGTCGTCAAGATCGATCGCGACGAAGTGCTCCTCGACATCGGCTACAAGAGCGAAGGCGTCATCCTCGCCCGCGAGCTGAGCATCCGTAACGACGTCAACCCGCACGAGATCGTCTCGCTCGGCGAAGCGATCGAAGCCCTCGTCCTGACCAAGGAGGACAAGGAAGGCCGACTGCTGCTGTCGAAGAAGCGGGCCCAGTACGAGCGGGCATGGGGCACGATCGAAAAGGTGAAGGAAGCCGACGGCATGGTCGAGGGACCGGTCATCGAAGTGGTCAAGGGCGGTCTCATCGTCGACATCGGCCTGCGCGGCTTTCTGCCTGCGTCGCTGGTCGAACTGCGCCGTGTTCGCGACCTTGCCCCGTACGTGGGCAAGA
>JANNHO010000245.1:0-2582 GCA_031404435.1 Acidimicrobiaceae bacterium
GACCTACGGCAAAGCCAGCACCAGCATCCTGGCGGCAGCCGCCGACACGCACGCCGACGTGATCGTGATGGGCAAGCGCCGCCGAGGGGATCATCTCGTGCATCCGGTTGAGGATCCGCAGGAACGTCGACTTGCCGCATCCCGACGGGCCGATCAGGGCGGTCACCTCACCGGCTGCCATCTCCAGTGACACCCGGTCGAGGACCTGGTGGGTTCCGAACCATGCTGAGATGTTGCGAGCGTCGATCCCGGTGAGCGGCGTTGAGCCGGTGGCAGGCACCGTGTCCGGCGTAGTTCGCTGCTGACGTTGACGCTGCAGCGCCGACCGCAACCGTGGCGCTCGCTCGACGGTTGCAGTGCTGGATGGTGGAGCCGATGCACGTGGCACTCCCAGCCACTCGGAGATCGTGGACGGTTCCACGATTTGCACAGGCTGGGTGATCGGCGTCACCGGCGCAGGCGATGGAGGGGGAGGGGGCAACCGAGGCGACGGGGGCGGCGCCACACGCGCCGGCGCCGGCAACCGCGCAGGCGGGGGCGACGCCACCACGAACGGGTCGCGGGGCGTACGTCGTTGCTGGTAGCGGACCTCGATTCCGGTGAAGTCAGCGAAGAGCCGACGGAACTCTTCGACGCGGTCGGTGGGTACCGAAACACCGAAGTCGGCGATGCCCGGTACGACGAAGATCGTCCACGCCGCATCAGCGCCGTGGATCACCGCCGCGAGGTCGGCGACGCGCCACGACCATGCAATGTCTCCGTCGGTGGCTGCGATTCGGGTGTCGGTCACCGTTACCACGGCCGGGTGCAGATCCGTGACAATTGCGTCCGTTCCGAGCGCGTCACCGCTCATGAGCTGAACAACTGCCGAAGTCGGGAACGAGGCGAGCTCGACCTCGGGGCGGTACCCATTGCTGGACGCGGTGGCCCACGATGTTTGAATCGATTCAAACGTCATTGCGATCGGCTCCTCAAGCTCACGAACGGCATGGTCACAGCAAGTTGGGTAGGAGACGGGCAGCTTCTCCCGAAGTCGACAACCCGACCAGCAGCATCGGCGGCAGAAACACGACCCAGGCCTGTGCCCGACCCCAGCGATGCCATGCCCATACCACACCGAGCGAGAGGGCGATCAGCGCTTGCAGCCAGAGCGCCAGCGCCCAGAGCGTGGTGGCATCGCCTGCCATCACGCGCTCCTCGCCCGGCAGGCCCGACGCGTTGATGGCTCGGGTGGGGCCGACGACGGCCTGGCCATCGAGCTCGGCGTCGACGCGCAGCACCCCGCCGGGTAGGAACGGGCGGCCGGCTGCGGTGACCAACAACAGTCGCGCCGCGCCCGGAGCCGGGGCCGCTGGCACGGGCGAACCCTCCGCGCGTACGCCGATCACCCGAAAGTTGAACACGCCCTGACCGGTCGTCACCGTGATCAGCTCACCCTTGGTCAGTTCGGCGATTCGCGAGAAAGGCCCGCCGAACGAGGCGCGGCGGCCGAACAGGACGCTGGAACCAACTTGACCGGGTAGCGGAGTGTCACGGCGATGCCCCGGACCATCGAACAACGTCGCCGCCGTGGTCCCCTCACCGACCACCTGGCGCACACCGATGGAGGGGATCTCGAGATACGCGACCGCCGCCCCGAGCCGGACCTCGTCGCCCTGAGAGTCGGCGGGGCCGATTGGCGCTGTGCCCTTGGCGAGCTGGGCCCGGAAGCCATCGTAGGAGCGCCACTGGGCGGCCGATTGCTGCAGCGAGCTGACGAAGACGAGCTGGATCAACAACGTCACCGAGAGCACGCACACGAGAATGAGGGCAGCCCGGGTGAGCTGCAGGCGGGGGCTGAGCGGCGGAACGCCTCTCACCATCGTCGTCGGTGCCGTCTCGCGTCGCCGGCGCTCCCATCGCCGCGAGTGCGTGAGCCCCGATCGGAAGTGGTTCGCAGTCGCAGTCATCGCGACGTGGGCGGGAGCACGGTGTACGGCCGAGCGAACAGGATGGCCATCCGTCCGAACACCAGCAGCAGGATCGCCCAGATGACGGTGGGTACCGACGACGGGCCGGTGACCGGGAACTCTGCAGCAGACCTAGTCCCAGACCCAGACGAGCCGACTCCGCCCTGCGGTGCCACCACGAACGATCCAACTCCGCTCGGAGCCGACGGCGTTGCTGTCGGCGTCGACAAGTTCGGCCCCGCCACGGAGGTTGTCGTCAATCCCGCGACGGTGGTTGTCGTCGACCCTGGCGCGGTCGTGGTCGATCCGGCCGTGGTGGTCGTCGTGGTGCGTGCCACTGTCGTCGTGGTCGCACTTCGCGCCGTCGTTGTCGTTGCGGCAAGCGATGTGGTCGTGGCGCCAAGCGTCGTCGTCGTCGTGCCCGTCCCAGCGGCGACCGTCCAGGCTATGCCTGCCGGAGTGTCGGCTGCGGCGAGGGCGATCGTGATCTGACTCATCCAGTAGCTCACGGTTTCACCGGCCAATGTGCAGGCGAAACCCACGTTGTACGATCCCGCCGCAAGATTGGCTTCGGTGCGGCCTACACGTTGTGGATGTACAAGCGGGTGATGTTCGGCGCCGTTGCCAATGACC
>JANNHO010000246.1:0-6891 GCA_031404435.1 Acidimicrobiaceae bacterium
GCCACAACTCGTGGAAGCGCGGGGGCGGCCGGTAGTCGCCGATGCGCTGGATCACCGCGGCGGCCGTCAACAGAGCGCCGTCGCGATACAGGAACTGCATGTCCTTCTTGTCGAGCAGCGCCTGCTCGACTCGGATGCCGGCATTGAACGTGCGCTCGAGGATGTTCCCGGTCCGAAGGTTGCGCAGCTTGGAGCGCACGAATGCGCTGCCCTTACCAGGCTTGACGTGCTGGAACTCGACCACCTGGAACAAGCCGATGTCGAGTTCGAGCGTGATCCCGTTCTTCAAGTCGTTGGTGCTGATGGCAGGCATGGGGTGTCCTTGGGGGATCTGGTGAGGGTTCGGCCGCCGGAACTGGTCACCTCGACCAGGTCTTCGACCCGGATTCCGCCGAAACCTCCACGATAGACCCCGGGCTCCACCGTCACCACGTCTCCCTCCTGCAAAACCCAACTGGCGGAGGCGTTGACGAACGGATCCTCGTGGATCAACAAGCCGACCCCGTGCCCGGTGCCATGGGTGAACCAGCCGCCGAGGCCGGCCTCGGCGATGATGCCGCGGCACACCGCGTCGAGCTCACGCGTATCGAGACCGGGCCGGACCGCAGCCACCCCGGCCACCTGCGCGGCGAGCACCACATCGTAGGCTCGCTGCTGCCCAGCGGTCGGCCGGCCGATGATGAACGAGCGGGTCATGTCGCTGTGGTAGCCGTCGACGAGTGCGCCGACATCGATGATCAGCGTGTGCCCGACCTCGATCACGGTGTCGGTCGGGCGGTGGTGAGGCAGCGGCGCGTTGACCGGGCCGGTGGCAACGATCGTCTCGTAGCTCGGCCCGGCCGCACCGAGCTCGCGCATCCGCTGTTCGAGTGCGTTGCGGATCTGCACCTCGGTGAAACCAGGAGCAATCATCGGGGCGATCTCGGCCAGTGCCTCGTCGGCGATCGCACACGCGCGCTCGATCCGTTCGATCTCGGCGCGGTCCTTGGTGCGCCTGCCCGCCTCGACCAACCCGACCGTGGCGACAAGCTCGGCATCGATCGCTCCGGTGAGCTCGGTGAAACGCTGATGGCTGGTGTGCGCCGATTCGAACCCGACGCGGCCAAGTGGTTCTACGAGTCGTGCAGTCAGTGCAATCAGGTCGGCTCCGGTGCGGCCGACCTCGACCCGGCCGACGCAGGCGGCGACCTCCATCTGCCGTGCGGCCTGTTCGCCGTAGCGGCCATCGGTGACGATCACGATCTCGTCGGGCAACACCACGCCGATGCCGTTCGAGCCGGAGAAGCCGGTGAGCCAGCGCAGGTTGGTGAGGTCACTGATGATCATCCCGTCGAGCGCAGCACGGTCATCTGCCGCAAACCGGAGGCGCACCCGGTCGACGCGCCCCGCCACGTTGACCGGCGTCACGACGCCAACTTCCGCGCTACCGCAGCGATGGCCAGTTCATAGCCGTGGATGCCGAGACCGAGGATCGTTCCCGTTGCAACCGGGGAGACGACGCTGGTGTGGCGCCACGGCTCGCGGGCGTTGGGGTTGGAGATGTGCACCTCGATCACCGGCCCGGCGAACGCGGCCAGGGCGTCGTGCAGGCTCCACGCGTAGTGGGTGAAGGCGCCAGGGTTGATCACGATTGCCGCACACCGACCGCGGGCCGCATGGATCGCGTCGACCAGTTCGCCTTCGTGATTGGTTTGCATGGCTTCGATCTGATGCCCGAGTCCGGTCGCTGCAGCGCTGGCCGCAGCGACGTAGTCGTCGAGGGTGGCAGTGCCGTAGACGTGCGGTTCACGTTCGCCCAACAAATTGAGGTTGGGACCGTGGAGCAGTGCGATGAGGGACACCCGTACATCGTGGCACGCCACGGCCAGCCAACACGCTCAACCGGTGTCGCGGCCAATGCGGTAGAGCACGTGGCGTTTGTGTTCCCAGTGCGGCAACAGCGGATGATCGAAATCGTCGGCCGGGTCGTGGTGCATGCCGATCTTGTCCATCACCCGGCGCGACTTCGTGTTGCCGGCGGTGGTGAAGCTGACGATCTCGTCACCTGGCAGATCGACGTTGGCGAAACCCCACGTCAGTGCGACCCGTGCTGCTTCGGGCGCGTACCCGTGGCCCCAGGCGTGGCGGGCCAACCGCCAGCCCACCTCGACACAGGGAGTGAACGGCATCTCCCATGTCGGCGACGCCAACCCGACGAAGCCGATGAAGCCACCGGCGCGGCCACCGGCGGGCGCCACGTCCACGGCCCACAGCCCGTACCCGCGCACCCGCCAACTCTCGATCATCCGGTCGATCATCTCCACGCTCTGATCGCTGGTGAGGGTTGACGGAAAGTGCTCCATCACGTGCGGATCGGCGTTGAGCGCGGCGTACGGGTCGGCATCGACATCGCGCCACCCGCGCAGGACCAGCCGCTCGGTGGTGAGCACCGGGGTGATCATCGGTCAGCCTCAGCCAGCATCGATCAGCCTCGTGCGGCCATCACCGCGAGCGCCTCGGTGACGGCGGTCGCGGCAACATCGGTGACGACTTCCACCCCTGCGGGCCCGTCGAGCACGAACGTGAGGCTCTCGACGGCTTTCTTGTCGCGGCCCATCAGAATCAACAGGCTGCCCGGATCGATTCCGGCCGGCAGCGCGGTGCCGAGCCCATAGGTCCCGCCAACGACGTCGTAGTGCTGCTGGACCCGTTGGTCGTCGATCCGGCCGAGCACACGAGCCAGGTGCGCTGCATAGACAAGGCCGACAGCCACGGCTTCACCGTGCCCCAACCCGTACGCAGTCTCGATCTCCAACGCATGTGCCAACGTGTGGCCGTAATTCAACAACGCCCGCCCGCTGGTGGTGGCGGTGCCCTCGCGTTCGTCGCCGGCAACCACGTCGGCCTTGATCTGGATGCAGCGGGCAATGCGCTGCGGCTCGTCCATGGCCAGCAGATCGTCACCGGTGAGGAAGTGGTACTTGGCCATCTCGCCACGGCCGCAGCGCAGCTCACGCGGCGACAACGTCTCGAGCGCCTCGAGATCGCAGATGACCCCGCTCGGCTGCCAGAACGCACCGATCAGGTTCTTGCCGCCAAACCCGTTCCCGGCGGACAGATTGACTCCCGTCTTTCCACCGATGGCCGCATCGATCATGCCGAGCAAGGTGGTGGCAACGTGGACCACCGGAACACCCCGATGCCACGACGCCGCAGCGAAGCCGGCCACATCGGTGACCATCCCCCCACCGACACCGATCACCACGTCGTGGCGAGTCAGGCCGACACGGGCGAAGTTGCGGCACAGCGCTTCGATGGTGCCGAGGTGCTTGTGTTCTTCGCCAGTACCGATCTCGAACACGTCGAAGGGGATGCCCGGATCGACCTTCATCGGGATGCCCGGCTGGGTGATTATCGCGGCGCGCCTGGCCTGAGACGGAATGATCGCCGGGAGCTCGCGGCGCGCTCCGACCCCGACGAGCACGTCATAGGAACGTTCACCGAGCTCGACTCGGACCGTCGCGGCCGCGCTCACCGCAGCACCGCGTCGACCACGTCGATCACGGAGCGTCCGTCGACGGTGACGATCATGTCGGCCACCTCTCGATACAGCGGCTCGCGGGTGTCATGCATCGCCTGCAGCACCGCGGCAGCGTCACCATCGAGGGCTGGGCGGTGCTTGCCGGTCCTGACCCGCTCGACGAGGAGCGCCGGATCGGCGCACAGCCACACGACCTTGGCCTTGGCAGCACACAGCGCAGCGCGGTTCACCGGGCTGAGGACCACACCACCGGCCGCAGCGATGACGGCAGGCGGAGTCGACTGGAGCGCCGCCACGAGCACCTCGCTCTCCAGTGCCCGAAACGCCGGTTCGCCATCGTCGGCGAAGATCTCGCGCACGGTACGACCGGTGCGGGCCTCGATCTCGGCGTCGCTATCGCGCAGCGTCCGTCCGAGACGCTCAGCAAGCAGACGACCCGTCGACGACTTTCCGGTACCCATCAGACCGACGAGCACCAGATGATGGTCAGCGGGGATCACGAGGGCCGCAGCGAGGCTGCGAAACCTTCGGCGTTACGGACGAACTCGGTGACGCTGTCGCCGCCGAACTTTCGTTGCGCTTCGGCAGCGAGTACGAGCGCGACCATCGTTTCGGCGACCACGCCCATGGCCGGGACGGCGGTGACATCGGTGCGCTCTTTGAAGCTGACGGTCGATTCCTTCGTGACGACATCGACCGTCTTCAGCGTCGGCCGGTTGAGCGTGGCCAATGGCTTCATCGCCGCCCGCACCACTAACAACTCACCCGTCGAGATGCCTCCCTCGGTACCACCGGCGAAGGTGGTTTCGCGGCGGTACTCGCGCGCATCGGCGTCCCAGCTGATCGCGTCGTGGGCTTCGCTCCCGCGCCGACCGGCCATCTCGAAGCCGTCACCGATCTCCACACCCTTCACCGCCTGAATGCTCATCACCGCTTGGGCCAGCAACGCGTCGAGCTTGCGGTCCCAGTGCACGTGGCTGCCCAGCCCGACCGGTACGCCATACGCGAGCACCTCGACGATGCCGCCGAGCGAGTCGCCGTCTTTGGCAGCCGCTTTCACCTCGTCGACCATCGCCTGCTCGGCCGCCGCATCGAAGCAGCGCACCGGTGAAGCATCGACGGTGGCGAGGTCGGCCAAGGTGGGCCGATCGGCGGATTTGTTGCGCGCCGCACCCATCTGGACGACGTGCGACAAGATCTCGACCCCCACGGCGGCGAGCAACTTCTTGGCGACGGCCCCGGCCGCAACACGTGCCGCAGTTTCGCGCGCACTGGCCCGCTCGAGGACGTCGCGGGCGTCGGTGAACCCGTACTTCTGCATGCCAACCAGATCGGCATGGCCGGGACGGACTTGCGTGAGCGGATCGTTGGTGGCACCCGGCGCCGGCGACATCTCGGCGTGCCACTTGTCGCTGCGGAACCACTCGCTGTTGCGGATCTCGATCGCGATCGGCGATCCCAGCGTTCGACCGTGGCGCACACCCCCGACCAGGGTGAGCTCGTCCTGCTCGAACTTCTGGCGGGGGCCGCGACCGTAGCCGAGGCGGCGGCGAGCCATCTCGATCTGGATGTCGTCGACGGTGATGTGCAACCCAGCGGGCATGCCCTCGATGATGACGACGAGGGCTCGGCCGTGTGATTCGCCGGCAGTGAGGTAGCGCAACATCGGGCGTCAGGCTATCTGGCGGCGGCGTTCCAGCTCACGGACTGCGGCCGCCCGCATGACGGCGATGTCGGGCCGCTGCCCCAGCCACAGTTGTTGCTGCAAGCCGGCTTGATGCACCAGCATCCCCAGCCCGTCGACGGCCACCGCTCCGGCCGCCCTGGCGGCGATCAGCAACGTCGTGTCGAGCGGGTGGTACACGAGGTCCGCCACCACCTGATCGGCGCGCAGCAACGACACATCAAACGGCGTCTCGCTACCCGACCCGGTTTCGTTCGGGCCTGCAGCGCCCATGCCGGCGGGTGTGGCGTTGACCACTACGTCCGCCATCGTGATGTCGCCCACCACACCCACCCCCCCCCCAACCCCGGCGAGCGCCGCTGCCGCGGCGGCGCGGTCAGCGGTGCGGTTGACCACAACCACCTCGGCCGCGCCGGCGCGAGCCAGCGCGTCGATGACCGCCCGCGCCGCCGCGCCGGCACCGACCACCACGACGATGCGGCCATCGACATCAACACCAGCATCGGTGAGCGAGGCGATGAAGCCGGCCCCGTCGGTGCTGTGCCCTGCCAACCGCCCATCGGCGAGGCGAACGACGGTGTTGACGCTGCGCAGTGCCGCAGCCGCCGCATCAAGCACGTCGACGGCCACGGCGACGGCTTCCTTGTGCGGCATCGTGACCGACAGCCCGCCGATGCCGAGCGCACGCATCGCCGCAAGCGCGTCGGGCGCGCCACCTGCCGGCACGTCGAAGGCCATGTACACCCAGTCGGCCCCGGCCGCAGCGAACGCCGCGTTGTGCAGCGCCGGCGACAAGCTGTGCCGCACCGGGGAGCCGATGACGCCCGCAACCGTGGTGGTCGCCCGAATCATCAGACCCACATCATCGGGCGGCTCATCCGAGGAGGCCGGCTTCGCGGGCCTTCGCCACATTGGCCTCGTGCTGGGCGAGCGTCACTGCGAACGCATGGCTGCCATCTTCGTCGGCAAGCACGTAGTACAGGTACTGGCAGTCATCTCGGGCAATGCCCTTGCACGCGGCACCGCCCTCGGGAGGGTTGTTGGCCGGGTTGAGCACGGCGTTGATCGAGGCCCGACCGGGGTTAGCGATCGGGGTCGGCGGCAACCCCGGATACAGGTAGGTGTTGTACGGCGAATCGACCGCCTTCAGCTGATCGAACGGCAACGCCTGGTTTTGGTTGTACAGCAACGTCGCATCGATCTGCAGCAGCATCTCGCGACGAAACCGGTTCAGGATCACTCTCGCGATGAGCGGCCGATCGGCCTCGACCTTGGCCTCACGCTCGACCATCGAGGCCACCACCAACACGTCATAGGCGCTGAGCCCCTGCACGTAACCCTTCTCGACGATGCTCTCCTGGCGACCGACGCGGTTCATCAGATCGACCATTCGTTGCACCACCTGTTGCGCCGACTCGCCGTTGGATACTTGGTACGTGTCGGGGAACAACAAACCCTCCAAGCTGGTCACCCCCTCCTTCGACCACTCCGAGCGCACCGAACCGTCGCGGGCCGCCGCCACGAACTCGCCGGCTAACAGGCGCGGCACACGCTCACCCAGGCGGGCAGCCATCTTGTCGATGGTGAAACCCTCTGGGAACGTGACCGAGGTGTACGTCTCCTCCGGCGGAGTACGCAACACCTGCATCAGGTTGCCCATGTGATCCATCGGCCGGAGCGAGTAGTA
>JANNHO010000247.1:0-2504 GCA_031404435.1 Acidimicrobiaceae bacterium
CTTCTCCGTTGCTGATGGCGCGGGCGGTACGTGCACGGGCGTCGTCAAGGTCGGTGTGCCCCACGACCAGGGGCGCCGGGCGATACCCGTCGACGGAGGCCCGCTGTACGACTCGACGGTACCGTGAGGTGAGGGACTGAAGTACACGAGTGTGCATGTGACGACGCCTGGTTCCATCGACGGAACCGGGCGTTGTCGCGTTCAGCCGGGGAGGAGTCGCATCGCCGTCTTGACGAGGCGCAGGGCGCCCTGTTTCGAGGTGGCCCGATGGTGGGACACGCCTTCGCCTTCGGTCGCGGCGCGGTTGGCGATGAACCAGTCGTAGCTGGCGGCGAACATCTCCTCATTGGAGAATCGCGGCTGCCAACCGAGCGCATCGCGGACGTGGTCGATGTCGAACCACAGCGACTTCGAGTACATGATCCAGTGGTACGGGGCGAACGGCGCCAGCCCGAGCCCGGCCGCGGCGCGCATCGCCAGCGACGTCGGCCCGGCCGGTAGAGAACGCACCCCGGCACCCGTACCGGCGTGGCGACACAGCGACTCGAGCGACTCGCGCATCGTGCCGAAGCGGTCGGTACCCGCGTTGATGATGAGTGGTCCGCTGGAACGCGATGCGAGGAGGCACACCTCGGCGAGGTCGTCGGCGTGCACGAACTGGTAGCGGTTCGAGCCATCGCCGAGCACCACGACATCGGCCCCGTCGGCGATCCAGTCGAACAGGATCCCGAAGATGCCGAGCCGGCCATGCCCCAATATGGTGCGCGGTCGGACAATGCTCACGTCAAGGCCGTGTGCGGCGGCATCAAGGCATGCCCACTCGGCGGCGAGCTTGGCGTGGCCGTAGGCCTCGACCGGCATTGGAACCGTCGATGGCAACACAGGGTTGGACTCGGGGATGCCGAACACGGCGCTGGACGAGGTGTGCACGACCTTCGCGACCTTGGCATCGAGCGCGGCGTGGAGCAACAGCGCGGTGCCGTCAACGTTGACCGAGCGCAGCAGGTACGGGTCCTTCGCGAGGGGCACCTGGGCGACGTTGTTGAAGATCACGTCAATGCCATCAACGGCGGCACGCACCACGGAGGGGTCGCGGATGTCACCGCGGTGGAACTCGACGTTGGCGGGGCGGTCGTCGGCGTCGTTGATGTCGAGGACGCGCACCTCGTGGCCCCCGCGCAGCAGGTGCTCGACGAGCAGCGACCCGAAGTAACCGCTGCCACCGGTGACCAGCGACCGGGTCACAATTCGAGGCCGTTCTCGACGCACCAGCGGATGCTCGTGCGCATCCCGCCGTACAGTTCGACGCGCGGTTCGTAGCCGAGCTCGGTGCGGGTGGCGGAGATGTCGCAGGCGATGGTCTTGTCCATCTCGCCGAGCACGTGCAACTGCTGCTGGTAGCGGCCGACGCGTTGCACGAGGCGGTCGCCGAGCTCGGCGATGCGTCCGGCGATGGCCGGCAGCCTCATTGCTCCGTCTTTCACCGTGAACCCTTCGTCGCGCAGCGCGCGGCCGACCGTATCGACGATCTCGGTGACGGTGTACGGGCGCTCGTCGGCAACCCAGTAACCCTTGCCGGTGGACGTGGAGGTCAGCTCGGCGGCGAGCACGCCGTCGACGAGGTTGTCGACGTACACCATCGAGCGGCGCTGCTGACCGTCGCCGATGATCGGGAACTTCCCGGCGCGGATCATGCGGAAGAACGTGGTCTGGCGCGGCGGTTGGAACGGGCCGTAGAACCAGGGCGGCCGCACGACGGTGGCGTCGAGCACGCCGTTGTCGACGGCAGCGAACACCGACTGCTCGCCGAGCATCTTCGAGCGGCCGTAGCCGTAGTACGGGTTGTAGGGCTCGTCGGCGCGGAACAGGTCGTCGCGGTCGGGGTTGGTACCGAACGGGCTGTTGGACGAGACGTGGACGAAGCGGCGAATGCCGGCAGCCCCCGCCGCGGCGACCATGTTGCGGGTGCCGGTGGTGTTGACATCGAAGAACTGCTGCACCTTGACCGGGTGGATGATCCCGGCGGTGTGGATCACGTCGGCGCCGGCCCCGACACCGTCGAACAGGCGCTCGGCGGTGTCGCGGCGGGAGATGTCGCCGACCACTACGGTGACCCGGTCGTCGGTACCGACGACCTCGGTTTCTGCAGCGTCGTGGACGAGCACGCGCAGCGAGCGGCGGGCGGGGTCGGCGAGCAGGCGGTGCATGAGGGCCCGACCGAGCCAACCGGCTGCACCGGTGACGACCGTGGCCGCCGGGGCGGGGAGACGGCCGGGGATCTGGCCGAGGAGAGCGTCGGTGGGCTGGGGAATGTCAGGCACGGTGCGATTCCTGGGGGAGTGGGTGGGCATCGGCGAAGTGCTGGGCGTTACGGATCGCGAACACCATCACCGTGGCTTGCGGGTTCACGCCCGGGGCCTCCGGGAGCAGCGACGCGTCGTTGACGAAGATGTTGTCGGTGCCGTGGACCCTGCCGAAGGAATCGGCGCCGCACCGGTTGTGAT